>CAMIWP010000062.1 GCA_946402475.1 uncultured Selenomonadaceae bacterium | reverse complement strand
ACGCGAATTGTTCAGGATTTCGCCTTGCGAAATCCTGAACAATTGCGTTATAATACATAGAAGGGAGGGTGTATCATGGAAGATTTGGAAAATTTGGCGTTTAAGATCATCTCGTCGGTGGGGACGGCCCGAAGCACGTATATCGAGGCGATCCAGAAGGCAAAGGCCGGGGATCTGACGCGGGCGGAGGCTCTCATCGAGGAGGGCAGCAAATTGTTCCTGGAGGGACATCATGCTCATGCGGTTCTCCTGCAGCGGGACGCCAACAAAAAAGAAGACCATTACCTGCCCCTGCTGATCATCCATGCGGAGGATCAGCTCATGAGCGCGGAGGCGTTCAAGACCGTGGCCTTGGAGTTCATCGATGTCTATCGTCGGGTCGAGGCCTTGGAAAAGAAATGATTTTTTGGGGAAATGGATTGACGGTGGCTTCTTCCTGTGCTATAATTTTCGGGTATTGAGCAAGAAGAAGCCACCGCTTCTCACCTGTCGGCAGAGGTCGAACGGGTTCATAACGGGATCTTGAGGTGGCTTTGTGCCGCCTTTTTTGTTGTAGCATGTGAAATCATTCATTTTAGGAGGTGTTTCCGCTATTAGCAGGGAATCTTTGAGGATCAATGAGGAGATCCGGATCCGGGAAGTCCGGGTGACTAGTGCGACGGGCGAACAGCTCGGCATCATGGCGACCCAGGATGCGCTGGCCATGGCGGAGGAACAGCATCTCGATCTCGTTGAGGTGGCGCCGAAGGCGAAGCCCCCGGTCTGCCGTATCATGGACTTTGGGAAATACCGGTACGAGCAACAGAAACGGGAGAAAGAAGCCAAGAAGAAGCAAAAGGTCATTACCATCAAGGAGGTCAAGCTGCGTCCGAACATCGAGCAGCATGACTTCGACGTGAAGCTGAAAAACGCCCTTCGTTTTGTCCAGGAGGGGAACAAGGTCAAGGTGACCATCATGTTCCGCGGAAGGGAACTCTCCCATCCGGAACTGGGCAGGGAGATATTGTCCCGCGTGGCCGAGCAGTTGGGGAGCATGGTCACCATTGAGCGCAATGCCAAGCTGGAGGGCAAGAATATGACGATGATTGTCGCCCCCAAGGCGCAAAAATCGTCCAAACCAAAGCAGAAGACAGAGTCCAAAGGAGGAAATAGCAATGCCGAAGATTAAGACGCGCAGGGCTGCAGCGAAGCGCTTCAGCGTAACGGGGAGTGGAGAATTCAAGCGCAACAAGGCGTATAAAAGCCATATCCTGGAGAAGAAGACCCCGAAGCGCAAGAGAAACCTCAGGAAGGCCGCCATCGTGAATGCGGCGGAGTACGCAAGAGTCAAGCGCATGCTGCCCTATGCCTGATGCCATTTGATCTGCGTATGCCGCGAAGGATTTGTGACGGCTTGCTATATTTGCTGGCCGTCGGTATAGGAGGAATGAGACATGCCAAGAGTTAAGTCCGGCGTGACTGCCCATAGACGCCATAAGAAAATCTTGAAGCTGGCCAAGGGGTACAAGGGGGCCAAGAGCAAGCAGTTCAAGAAGGCCAATGAAACCGTGATGAAGGCTCTCTACTATGCGCGCAGGGATCGCCGCGCCAAGAAGGGGAACTTCCGTCGCCTTTGGATCACCCGCATCAACGCCGCCGCTCGCATGAACGGCATTTCCTACAGCCGTCTCGTATGTGGCCTTACCAAGGCCGGGGTGGAGGTGAACCGCAAGATGTTGGCAGACCTTGCGGTGAACGACGAAAAGGCGTTTTCTCAGCTCGTTGCCGTTGCTAAGGAGAATATCTGAACACATGGGGGACTGCTTCGGCAGTCTCTTTTTTGGTGGAAGGAGGACGTGTATGAGAGAGAGGATCGACAGCCCCGGTAACGAAAGGGTGAAGCTTGCCGCTTCCCTGCGTCAGAGAAAGCATCGGGATCGAGAGGGGCTTTTTCTCGCGGAGGGGGTGCGCCTCTGTGAGATGGCGGCGGAGTCCCGTTGGCGGATTTCCTTTGGCTTTTACACGGAGACGGTTCTTGCGGAACCCAGGGGAGCGGCTCTCATCCATCGCCTGGAGGAGCGGGGGGAACGGCTCTGCCGGGTGCCGGAAAACGTCTTTCGGAAAGCCTCCGCCACGGACAGCCCCCAGGGGATTCTGCTGGTGATGGAACAGAAAAGGATGCTCCTGAAGGACTTTTGCCTTTCGGAGCATCCCTTTCTCATGGTCATGGACAGAGTCCAGGATCCCGGCAATGCGGGAACCATGATACGCCTTGCGGATGCGGCGGGGATGGACGGAGCGATCCTCCTGAGGGGATCCGTGGATCCCTTTTCCGACAAGGTGGTGCGGGGCTCCATGGGTTCCCTGTTCCACCTTCCGGTGTGCGGGAACGTGGAGGAGGAGTCCCTGCTGGCCTTTTTGAAGGAGCGGGGGATCCGGCTTTGTGCGACGGCGCCGGAGGAAGGTTCCAGGACTTGCTACGCCGAGGATCTCTCCGGGAGGCTGGCATTGGTCTTCGGCAATGAGGCCGAGGGCGTGTCCCCTGTCCTTCTCCAGGCATCCCATCGCATCCGCATTCCCATGTTCGGCAGAGCGGAATCCCTGAACGTGGCAACCGCGGCAGCCGTTGTTGTCTACGAGGCCCTGCGTCAGCGCAGGAATCTCATTTGAGCAGGAAGAACATGGCGGGGAAGATGACGAGGAGGAACAGCAGGGTGGTGGAGAAGAAGGAAGTGGTGGCGAGATCCACGTTGAGCTTGTAGAGCCTGGAGGTCAGGACCGCGTTGATGGCGGTGGGGGCGGCGGCGCAGATGAGAAGGGTGTTCCGGAGGATGGGATCGTCGAACAGGAAGCGGCTGGTGTACCAGATGAAGGCCGGCATGACGAGGAACCGCAGGACGGCAAGATCCCACAGGCGGTTGTAATAGTAGCGCATGTGGGAGAAGTTGAAGAGGTATCCCACGGGAAGCAGGGCTGTCCACGCTCCGATGTGCACCAGCCAGGGAACGACGTGAGAGAGAAACTCCGGCCGTTCGATGCCACCCAGGTTCAGCCCGAGGCCGAGGACAATCCCCACTAGGCTCAACTGGTTCCAAGTCAGGAACATTTCCCGGAAGGTCGCGTGCCGGCTCGGATGGCTGCCGGCGAGATGCTTGTTTCGGTAATACTGGGCCAAGGGGAAGCACACCAACACCAAGAGAATGTTCTGGCACGTGGCGATGATCTGGCTGTAGGCAAATCCCACCTCGTCGTAAATGATGAAAGCGCAGACGCCGCCCAGGGTACCGATGTTGGAGATCATGGCGCTCATGATGTAGGCGCCCCGGTTCAGGAGATTTCTGTGGCAACGGGCAAAAGTCAGTGCGCCTATGGCCCCGGGCACGAGGACGTACAGCGTTCCGTAGGGAACCATGACGGCCAGGCTCCAGGACAGGGGAATCACCCAGAAACTCAAGACGGTGAGCAGGGTGTAGATGCCTCTGACGTTGAGGCGGATAAGAAAATTTGTTCCCTTGTCCGATAGGATGTGCCTGCGATGGAGGAAGTACCCTACCATCAGGGGGAGGACCAGATCTGTCACAACGTAGAGAAGACGGGAGTCATCGGAAGTCATATGCGAATCAACCAGCGCTTTCAAAAAAATTTTTTCAAATTCCCATACAGTATACTACACCGTGACAGTCGTGTCCACGCATTCGATCTCGGAACACGCCTCCGCACGGCAAAATTGCGGAGGAACGAAAGCCTTCTTTTATGAAGGAAAATATGGTATGATATAAGTAAGCATTTATGAATCGGATTCGTATTTGACATGGGTTCATATTGGCGGGTGAGAAGATGCAGTATCCCATGAACATGGAGCTTGCGGGACGACGGTGCGTGGTCCTCGGAGGTGGTTCCGTGGCCTGCCGGAAAGTTGCCGCCCTGCGGCAGGCGGAAGGGGCTGTGGTGCTCATCGCCCCGGAGGCTGTTCCGGGGCTCTCCCGGCTGGCTGAACGGGGAGAGATCGAATGGCGCCGGACAGTTTACGAGGAAGGATGCTTGAAGGGAGCCTTTCTCGTCATCTGCGCCACGGATGATGAAACAGCGAATCGCCGGGCGGTGGAGGAAGCGAGGCGGGAGGGAGTCCTGGTCAATGCCCCGGCCCAGCCGGAGCTGTCGGATTTTTCCGTTCCGGCGAGCCTTCGGCGGGGGAAACTCCTGCTGACGGTTTCCACGGGGAACCTATCCCCCGCCCTTTCCCGAAAGCTGAGGGAGCATTTGGAGGAGGAATTTCCCCCTGCCTTCGGCCAATGGCTGGAACAGTTGCACCTTCTGCGGGAAGAGGTCAAAGAGAAGCTCGGGAGCAGCCGGGCAAGGGAGTCCTTTTGGCGCAGTGCCTTGAACGAACGTATTTTAGGATTGGTGAGAGCGGGTCGTATCGACCAAGCGGAGGTTGAATTGAGACATGCAATTGATGGTGATCGGACTGAACCACAAAACGGCGCCGGTGGAGGTGAGGGAGCGGTTTTCCGTCCCGAAGGAGGCCCTGCGCAAGGGCTTGGCGAATCTTGCGGAGTACGGCGGGATCCATGAGGCGGTGGTGCTTTCTACCTGCAACCGCAGCGAGATGTACGCCGTGGTGGAGGACGCGGAGACGGATGCCGATGCCCTGAAGCAATTCCTGTTTGACCTTACGGGCAATGAGGAGAACATCGACGAATATCTCTTCGCATTTGCGGACGAGGAGTGCATCCGCCATCTCTTTCAGGTGGCTTCCAGTCTGGATTCCCTGGTGTTGGGAGAGGGACAGATCCTATCTCAGGTAAAGGCGGCGTACGCCATGGCGAGGGAATCGGGAACCACCAGCACGGTGCTCAACACTCTCTTTCATCGCGCCATCGCCACGGGAAAGCGAGTGCGGACGGAAACCCGCATCGCCTGCAATTCCGTTTCCGTGAGCTATGCGGCGGTGGAGCTGGCGAAGAAGGAATTGGGCGGCCTGGAGGGGCGGGAGGCCCTTCTCTTCGGCGCGGGCAAGATGGCGAAGCTCACGGCCCAGCATCTCATTTCCCATGGGGTGAAGAGGATATACGTTGCCAATCGGCACATCGAGAAAGCCAGGGAACTGGCGAAGGAGATCGGCGGAGAGGCGATTCCCTTCGAGGGAGCCTTGAAGGATGCGGTGGGAGTGGATGTCATTGTCACTTCCACAGGAGCGCCTCACTATGTGGTGAAATCTTGGGAGACGCGGCAGCTCATGACGAAGCGCAAGGGGAGGCCCCTCTTCTTCATCGACATTGCCGTGCCCCGTGATGTGGAGCCGGAAGTGGGGGAGATCAAGGGCGTGACTCTCTACAACATCGACGCGCTGGAGTCCGTGGTGGACGACCACGTGCGGGAGCGCAGGGCAGAGGCTGCCGAAGCATCCCGGATCGGGGAGGAGGAGATCCGTTCCATCGAGACGAAGTTTCAATACCTGTCCTTCCGCCCTCTCATGGCCCTTCTCTCGGATCGGGCGGAGCGCATTCGCTGCCGCGAGGTGAAGCGGGCGGCGTCAAAGCTCCCGGATCTCACGGAGGCGGAATGGCGGCAGGTGAACCAGATGACCCGCATGATCGTGAGGAAGCTCCTCAGGGCACCGATGATGAAGCTCAATGCGTCGGCGGGAACGGAGGAGCAGCAGTTCTGCGTAGATGCCATGAGGGTGTTGTTCAAGCTGGATACGATAGGAGAGAAATCGGGCCTTGGAGAGAAACAGGATCGTTATCGGTACGCGCAGCAGTAAGCTGGCGCTCTGGCAGGCGGACTATGTGGCAGATCGCCTCCGGCAGGAACACCCGGGGCTTCGGGTGGAGAAGAAGCTCATGACCACCAAGGGGGACCGCATCTTGGACGCGCCCTTGGCAAAAATCGGCGGGAAGGGCCTCTTCACCAAGGAGTTGGAGGCTGCCATGCTGGACGGAGAGATCGATATGGCCGTTCACAGCCTCAAGGATATGCCCACGGAGCTTCCCGGGGGACTTTTGATTTCTGCCGTCACGAAGCGGATGGATGCGGGAGACGCTCTGGTCAGTCCCCGTTTCCCTTCTTTGCGGGAGCTTCCCCGGGGGGCGAGGGTGGGGACTTCTTCCCTGCGCCGTAAGGCGCAGCTTCTTCATGCGCGTTCCGATTTGGACCTTCGGGATTTACGCGGCAATGTGAACACGAGACTGCGGAAATTGGATGAAGGGGAATTTGATGCCATAGTCCTCGCCGTGGCGGGGCTGAAACGGCTGGGTTTTGCCGCCCGCATTGCGGAGGTGCTGCCGCAAAGCATTGTCCTGCCCGCTGTGGGGCAGGGCGCTCTTGCCGTTGAGACGAGGGAAGAGGATGCGGAGATACGTGACGTCATCGCGTTTCTGAATGATGCGGATACCATGAGCTGCACGAAGGCGGAAAGAGCGTTTCTCGCAAGGGTAGAGGGAGGCTGCCAGGTTCCTGTGGGGGTTTACGCGACAATGAAAGGCGGTGGACTCACGGTGGAGGCGGTGATCGCATCCCTGGACGGAAAGCAGTTTTTCCGGGATGTGACGAAGGGCCCCCGGGAGGAGGCCGAGCATCTCGGCACGTTGCTGGCGGAAAAGCTGCTGGACGCCGGAGGCAGGGAGATCTTGCGGGAATTGGGATTGCTGGTGTGAATCTGCAAGTGAGGGATGGAATGAAAAGTGTGTCGTATGGAAAAATACATTGTATTCAAATGGGGAAGCTGTAAAGGGGCAGTATGAGAGATCGGGGAGTCGTTTTATCGGTACATTTTGCAGGAGAGGAGTTTTTGC
>CAMIWP010000061.1 GCA_946402475.1 uncultured Selenomonadaceae bacterium | reverse complement strand
TCCTATCAGAATGACTTTATAACGCCATTGTTCCAATTTCGCCATAAGCGAAATCTTCCAATTGTCGTTTCAACGAGGCAGGAGATATGCGTACCGCTTATTATAGAGGCTACCCTCCCCCCTGCGGAGGTGGGGGACATCTTTCGCCTCGTTATAATGTAATTTGGAGGTCGCCATGGATAAGAAGGATTTGCGTAAAAAAAATCTGGAGCTCTTGCGGGAGGCACTGCGGAAGCTACGGCAGGCATCGAAGCCGAAGCTGGCCAGTGAAACGGGACTCAGCGTGGTGACAGTGAACGCCTTGATGCAGACGCTTTTAGAGGAACGCGAGGCGGAGCCGGTGGAGGAGGCTGTCTCCATTGGCGGGCGTCCCGCTCAGCAGTATCGCTTCTGTGGGGAGCGCAGGATGGCCCTTGCCTGCTATATGTACGAGGAAGGCGACCGACATAAGATGATGGTGTTCCTCGTGAACCTCCTGGGGGAGATCGTGGAGCAGAGGGAGATCTACCCGGAGAACGTGACGAAGGAGATCTTCCCGGAGAATCTGCTGCCCATCCTCAAGGAGTATCCTCGGATCGCATTGGCGGTGGTGGGAATGTCGGGTGCCGAGGTGGGTGGCACGCTGGAAGTGGTGGACTATCCTGCTCTGAAGGGTATGCCTTTTTCCAAATGGCTGTCCGCAGAGTTGAACCGCCCCGTGTATTTCACCAGCGACATTCACGCCGCCGTGGCTGGCTCCGGCAACCTCTTCGGGAAGACCGTAGTGGAGGAAACGATCATCGGCGTCTACTGGCCCAAGAATGATCCGCCGGAAGCGGGAATTCTCCTCGGGGGGAAACTCTACCGGGGACGTGACGGCATTGCGGGAGAATTGGGACACCGTTTCCAAAAGGAATGGCAACCGTCGAGGGATCCGGTACGGGAAGCGGCTCGGACGGTTGTCCTCATGACGAAGACATGGAATCCCCACGGAATGATCCTGTACCATGCGGGTCTCGGCATGGGGGATTTGCCACGCATCATGGAACTGTGCAGTCGGGAGCTTCCTGCGAAGTTCCTGCCCACTATCGTGATCCGTCCCGACATACTGGAGGATTACGGGCAGGGGGTCTATGCCCTGGCGATAGAGCATTTGGAGCAAGAGGGGGGCTAGTCATGGCGCTGAAAGCACCTACTCCTCCCACGCCTCCTGCTCCGCCGATACCTCCAAAGGTAGAGCTTATGGAAGGGGGGAGCGTGAAGGAGACCACCGTGCCCCAGAGCCACGGCCCTCGGACAGAGGAGGAGATCCACGAGGCGCAGGCCAGGGAAGCCGTGGCCAACGGAGAAGGGCCGCTCTCCAAGACCACAGTGACCGATGGAAAGAAGGAGTCTCCGGAACCAAATGCCCGGGAAGTGACAGCCCCTGTGTCGGAAAAGGGAATGGCAGAACCCCGGATTCCTGCGGGAGGAAGCAAAACCGATCGAACCGCACTCCAGCAGGATGCCCAGGCTCAAATGCTCATGGGCGAAGAAAATACGGCCGGGAGCAGCCAAGCCCTGCAAGCAACGCCTCCGAAGCTGCCGGAGTCGCCGGAATATCACGGGATGTTCTACTGGGGCAGCACACTTCTCGCCATCACCGTTTTGGTGGCGATGGTCCTCCGAAAGATCCTCTTCCGAGAGAAGGAGAAGGGGACGGCAAGGGAGCCCACGCCGCAGGAGCTTGAGGTTAAGCTGAGAGCGGGAATGACTGCGGCGGAGGCATTGGAGGAGATCCGGCAGCAGGAGGCAAAGCCGCCCATGATGCCGCCCCTTCAGGTGGCTAAGGAATATGCGGCTCGAGCAGCAGCGCCTTCCCCAAGGGCGAAGAAGCCGTCCAGCCAAGATTTCCAGCGCCCTTCCGGGAAAAAGGATGGCGAAGAGCGATTTGAGGTGAGGGTCTAACGAACCGGCATGCTCTGTCATCGTCTTCGATGACTCTGTTATCGCTCGAAGGGGGCATGGGTGGAAATTTTTTTGCAGGATTTTTTTTTTGGGTGTAGAATATTCAAAAGTGGACTGATTCTTTCACGATTGCTTCATAGAGGATATCGCGAGACAAGGGGAATCTCTTGCCTTGTTGGAACGCGGATTCAAATTTTGCGTTATGACAGGGGACGGATGGATATGAGCAAACATCGTAAGTGGGATGTGGACTACAGGCATTTATCGGATGATCATCTTGTTCGTTGCTATCGGGAGAGGAATGACAATCTGGCCTTGTCGGAGCTTTACCGACGGTACAACCGTATGATTCAGGCGGTAGGCCATCATTATTTTCTCCTGAAGGCAGGGGATGAGGATTTGTTGCAGGAAGGGCGCCTGGGTTTTTTCAAGGCCGTGAAGGGGTATGAACTGCATAGGGAAGCCCCGTTTTCCGCCTTTGCCAAGCGTTGCGTCCGTTGTCAGTACATTTCGGCCATAAAGACGGCGAACCGGCAGAAACATCGCCCGCTGAACTCCTCGGTATCCCTTCATGCCATGGTGCATCTGCAGGATTCGGAGGTCACCTTCATGGACATCCTGATGGATAAGGGTGGAGTGGAGGCGTCGGACAAGATCATCCAACAGGAAGAGTATGAGATCTGCCATGCATTTATCAGGAAAGCACTTTCGCGGGTAGAGTTCGAGGCGGTTCTGCACTACCTGAACGGAAACAGCTACGAGGAGATTGCGCGCATCATGGGGCGGAGCGTGAAATCCGTGGACAATGCCCTGCAGAGGGCAAAGCACACCATTCGCGCGGGGATCAAGGCCCGGGGGGACATTACGCTGAAAATGCTCCGGCAGTACTTTCACCGGCTTCTCTGTTTTGAGGATGCGGGACCGTCGTGAATTGTGAGCAGGATTTTGGAGAGATAGGGCGAATCATAGTCGTAGGGGATGTTTTGCGGAAAAGGGGCATGAGGATGCTCCGCATGGACACAACGAGCAAAGGGTGTTGGCTATGGGAAAACGATGGCAGCCGGATGAGCTTCCGGAGGCACAGCAGGACATGCTGCGCCAGGTGTATGGGGTTCACCACTTTCGGGGTGGACAGGGCTACGTGGCAAACAGGATTCTTTACGCAAGGGAACTGACGGAGTACGAGAAGAGAATTTTCGCCGAGGGCATGGTGTTGTCCCCCAATTTTCTGACCCAGGCACTCTACAAGGTTTGCGGCAATTTTACGCCCCTTCGATTCAATCGCGTGCTGCATACGATGATCGAGAAGTCGGACATCCTGCGCACGAATTACTGTCCAACGGATCAGGGCACCCTCGCGGTGGTCTTCGGGGAGCGCAAGGATCTGCCGAAGATCGTATACCAGAACATGTCCTACATGGAACCGGAGGAGGTGGACACGAGGCTGAGGAAGGCCATGGAAGCCGACATGCGGGAAGAATTCGACCTGCGGCACGGAAATATCCTGCGCTTCACGGTGTTCCATACCGGCGGAAATGAGTATGCCGTCCTGGCTACGGTGGCCCAAGCCATACTGGATCGGGTGGATATGAGAGAGATCTTCCTGAGGGTCATCGGGCAGGAGATTTCGACGGAAGAGCGGGAGCATGACGCCGCCCCATTGCCCCGGAAGCCAGCGCTGGGGGGAGCCATGCGGGAGTATTGGGCCCAGATGCTGTCCGATCTTCCCAAGACACCGGCCCTGCCTTGCAGAAAGACGGCGAGGAGGGGGGAGATTTACCGGCAGAGGGTGTATCGCAAGGTCATTCCGACGGACATTATGTCGGATCTTCGGGAAAAGGCGAAGTCCAACCGGATGATGCTCATGGCGATTCTTCAGACCGCATGGGGCTTTGTGCTCCAAGAGTGCAACAATTCCTGCAAGGATGTGTTCTTCTGCCTGCTGGTGCCGGAGCGCAAGGAGAAGGGAAACCGCCTGCAGAACAGCGGGTTCAACATGATGCCGGTTCGGATCAAGAACAGCGGCAACATGAGCGTGCAGAAGCTGGCAGCCCAGCAATTCCAGCAGCTTTTGGTGTCCCAGCCCTACAGCTGTTTCGATTGGGAGGGCTTGCGGGAACTGACGGGGGGGCAGACCTTCGATCACTTTCTCAGTTTCTTTGACTTCATGGTGGAGGAGCAAAAGTATTCGGAGGTTACGGCAACGCAGGAAGGAACCCTTGTCATGAGGAACTCCTGGGATGCCCGGGGCGCCCAGCTTGGCATCTACTTCCGATACGAGGATGGGCACGTCTCTTTCTCCGTCATGTACGATGAGCGCCGGTTCATGCCGGACGGTGGGAACCTTTTGGCCAATCGTTATTTGCTCGCGCTGCAGCAGATGATCACCGATTGGAATCTTGATCTCGATGCCTTCATGGGACGTCTGAGCCACCGCATCTGGGAAGCGGAGAAGGAGGATAGCGCCCTCCAGCGGAAGAGCGAGTCCGAACGGATGGTGGAACTCCTTGATGAGGTCGAAGTCTTGCAGAATGTGGACAGGCATCTTATTCAGCATTTTGCGAAGAACGGCCGCTTGGAGCGGAAATTTGAGGGAGATCGGATCTCCGGTTCCGTCATGGAGAACTGCCTGATCTTTGTGGCCTTCGGAAAGGTGGCCAGGAACGTCGATACCGGGGACGGTTGGTATAACACGCTGGATATTCTGAAAGCGGGGGCTTGGGTCAATGATACCGTCTTTCTCACCGATCGAAAGACCCAGTGTTCCGCCGAGGTGCTGACCGAGGAGGCGGAGATCCTGGTGTGTCCCATGGGCGGGGTGAGGGATTTCGTGTCGAAATATCCGGAGTTTGTGAGGGGTATCATAAAGCATCTCACCCGACAATTGGAGAAATACCAGCGCCTGTGGATGCAGGCGTGAATCGCGGTGGAAGTACAGTGTATTTGAAAGGAGAATGTTAAGTATGGAAATCAAAAAAGATCAGAAGGGTGACGCTCTTGTCATATCTCTGTCCGGCAGACTGGACGCCGTGACGGCCCAGGACTTGGAGAAGGTGATCTCCAGTTCCCTGGACGGGATCAAGGATCTGGTCTTCGACCTCAAGGATCTGAGCTATATCGCATCGGCGGGCCTCAGGACGCTGCTGGTGGCCCAGAAGCGCATGAAGAAGCAGGGAGAAATGCGGCTTCGCCATGTGAACAGGGACGTGAAAGAGGTTCTTGAGATGACGGGCTTCATTGATTTTCTGACCATTGAGGAGTCCTGATTTTGAGGGGGAAGCATATTCGCGCATTATGGCTTCTGTTCAAGGGATACTGGAACTCAGAGATGAAATGGCGGGCCAGGGGTCTCCTGGCCCTTGTTATTGCCCTGAACTTTGCGACGGTGTACCTTCTGGTGAAAATCAACAGCTGGTACAATGAGTTCTACAACGCCTTGCAGAACTACGAGGAAGGGCTCTTTTGGCCTTTGGTGGGAGAGTTCACGGGTCTGGCCTTTCTCTATATCTGCATTGCCGTTTATGCCGTGTATCTCAGGCAGATGCTTCAGCTCAAGTGGCGGACGTGGATGACGGAGAAATATCTCGACCGCTGGATGAAGGAACAGGTCTACTATCGCCTCCAGGTACTCAGAAGCGACACGGACAACCCGGATCAGCGTATCTCGGAGGACATCAACCAATTCGTTACCCTGACTCTGCAGCTCCTCATCGGGTTCTTGAAGCAGATGACCACTCTGGCGGCCTTCAGCGTGGTGCTCTGGAATCTTTCCGGGGCCTTCACGGTGCCGCTGGGCAGCTACTCTTTCGAGATCTACGGCTATATGTTTTGGTTTTCCCTGGCCTATTCCCTTGTGGGTACGGGGCTCGTCCATCTGGTGGGAAGGAAGCTCATCGGGCTGAATTTCGATCAGCAGCGCTACGAAGCGGATTTCCGTTTCAACATGATGCGGGTGAGGGAGAACAGCGAGAGCATTGCCTTTTACGCAGGAGAGCGGCCGGAGAAGGAAGGCTTCAGGGAGCGCTTCGCCCATGTCGTTTCGAACTACTGGCAGCTCATGAAGCAGACCAAGCTCTTGAATTTCTACGTGAACGGCTATGCCCAGCTCGCTGTCATCGTTCCCTTGGTATTGGCATCTCCCCAGTATTTTTCCGGCGCCATGGCGCTGGGGGGGCTCATGCAGACGGTCTCGGCCTTCGGGCGGGTACAGGACGCCCTTTCCTACTTCGTGGAGTCCTACGATGTCATCGCCCAGTTGGCTGCTGTCGTCCGCCGTCTCTCCGGCTTCACGGAGCATGTGGATGAAGTGGCGGACATCGAGAGCCGGGTGGACAGGGATGCCGATGACGGGACGAGCATGAAGCTGAAGGATCTGGTGGTGGAACTTCCCGACGGGCGCATTCTTCTGGATCACTGCGATCTGGATCTGCCGCGGGGTATGAGGCTTCTGGTTATGGGAGCCTCCGGCTGCGGCAAGAGTACCTTCCTTCGCATGCTGGCGGGCATCTGGCCATTCGGCGGGGGGAGGATATCCATTCCTCAGGAGGACAGGGTTCTTTTCCTGCCCCAGAAGCCATATCTTCCTTTGGGAAGCCTGCGGCGCGCCCTGTACTATCCGATGAGCGAATCCGGTGCCGACGGGGCTCTGTCAGAAGTTCTCGGGAAGGTGGGACTGAGCCATTTTGCGGAAAAGCTGGATACCGTGGATGACTGGAGCCGTATTTTGTCCTTGGGAGAGCAGCAGCGTCTGGCCTTTGCAAGGATCCTCCTGGTGAAGCCCAAGTGGCTTTTCCTCGACGAGGCCACCTCGGCGCTGGATGAGCCGAGGGAACAGGAAATGTACGAACTCTTGAGAAAAGATCTTCCCGATACCGGCATCATGAGCGTGGGTCATCGATC
>CAMIWP010000060.1 GCA_946402475.1 uncultured Selenomonadaceae bacterium | reverse complement strand
TCGTAAAATTAAAATAGCAATATAAAAATTTTCTGTCCGACAGGAAGATCGGGATTTTTGTCAAATATAAGTGTAAGTAACATAATTTCAGGAAGACCTGTGTGAAAAAGGGGTGTATCGCATGCTGAAGGCATACAATCTGGAGTCCCTGCGGCCGGGCATGGTGCTTGGGCGGGACGTGCTGGATTCCAATACAAACGTCTTGATCGGGAAAGGAACCACCCTGACGGAGGAGATGATCTTCAACCTGATGGATCGCCCCATCTTTTCCGTTTACATTGAGGAAGCAGAACGGGAGGAGACGAAAGTCCCGGGCAAGGAGCACCTGTTGGACAATTCCTATGTGACCTGTTATGAACTCGTGTACAATAGGGTGTTCCAGCTTTTCATGGATCTGCTGGAAACAGAGAATCTTGATATGGATGAGTTGAATGCCATCGTTTCCGATGAGATTCTGCCCAAGCTCTGCGATGGGGCGAAAGCGGTTTCGCAGATACACAATATGTCCCGCAGCGGGGACTATCTCATCCACCACTGCATGCACGTGGCAATCTTGGGGGGGCTTATGGGCCATTGGAGGAATTGGCCCAAAGAGAAGCAGGTGGATTTTGTCACGGCAGGGCTCCTTCACGACGTGGGCAAACAGCTCGTTCCCCCCGATATCCTGAACAAGCATGGAAAACTCACCCCGGAGGAATTCCGGACGATCCAGAAACATCCGGAGCACGGATACAACATGTTAAAACTTGGGCCGTTGAAGGATAAGAACGATATCCTCCAGGGGGTTCTGCAGCATCACGAGCGCTGTGATGGCTCCGGCTACCCCAACGGGGTCAAACGGGAGCAGATCAGCGAATTCGCGCTGATCCTCGCGTTGATGGACATCTACGATGCCATGGCTGCGGATAGAGCCTATGCGAAGCGTCGTTCCCCCTTCGATGTGTTCAACATCCTTTACGAGGATGTGTTGGGAGGGAAACTGGATACGGAGTACGGCGTTTTCTTTATGCGCAAGCTGTGCCACTCCCTGAACGGCAACTGGGTGAGCCTGAGCAACGGAGAGAAGGGGCGCATCGTCTACATCGACGAGAGCCGGGTAACCTCTCTTCCCGTGGTTCAGGTGGACAACAACAAATTCGTCGATCTCAATCGGGATTCCAGCGTCAAGATTGAGGCGATTCTCACGGCGGACGAGATATGAAAAAGGAGGCACGGCATCTCTGGATAGATGCTGTGCCTCCTTTTACGGTACGCTACAGAACGCCTGCCATGGCTTGCAGCATAAAAAGGGAGGAAGTGGCTCCCGGATCCTGATGACCGATGCTCCGCTCGCCAAGATAGCTAGCCCGGCCCTTTGTTGCGATGATGGTCTTGGTGTATTCCACTCCCTTGGCGGCTGCTTCTATGGCGGAATCCACTGCGTCCCTGAGATCTTTGCTGTCTGCCAGAGCCTCTGTCAATGCCCTGTGGGCAGGACAGAGAGCATCCAGCATGGTCTTTTCCCCTTCGGTGGATTTCCCTCGCATTTTGATGCCTTCGATGGCGGCTTCCATCGCATTGGCGAAATCCTTGTCGCTCAGTTCGGTCTTTCCCTTGCAGGCATTTCCGGCCTTCATGAAGGCTGTGCCGTAGAGGGGACCCGAGGCGCCACCCACGGTGGAGACGAGTTGGGTTCCAACTCCTTTCAGGATGGCTCCGATATCCTGGCCTTCCCACTCCGGCAATTTTTCCGCTACTTTCTGGAAGCCCCGGGAGAGATTGATGCCGTGGTCACCGTCGCCAATGGCATTGTCAAGTTCTGTGAGGAAGTCCTTTTCGGCCTCGATCTTCTCGATGATGGCCTGAAGGATTTTCGTCATCTTCTTGGTGTCGATCATGTGCATCCGTCCTTTTCAACGGCGAAGCGCCGGTGTATCTGCCTTGGCGTCGTAGAGTTTTTTGAGTTCGTCGTCCAAGCGCAGGAGAGTCAGAGAGAAACCGGACATTTCTATGGAGGTCATGTAGTTGCCCACCATGGTATCATAGACCTTGACGCCTTTTTCCGCCAGGTAGTCCTGAACGAAGTCGTTGATGACATAGAGTTCCATGAGGGGAGTGCCGCCCATGCCGTTGACCAAGAGGACGGATTCTCTGTCCTTATAGTCGATGTCGGCGAGGATCTTGTCCAGAAGATGTTTGGAGATGTCATTGGCTGTTCCGATCTTTTCCCGATGAGTTCCCGGCTCACCGTGAATGCCGATGCCGATTTCCATCTCGTCCTCGGCGAGATCGAAGCCGGGCTTCCCGGCAGCAGGCACGGTGCAGGGAGTGATGGCCATGCCCATGGTCCGCACATTGGCGATGACCTTTTCGGCTATGGCTTTGACCTCTGGCAGAGTTGCGCCTTCCTCGGCCTTGGCACCGGCGATTTTGTGGACGAGAATGGTGCCGGCTACCCCGCGACGCCCCGTGGTGTAGAGGCTGTCCTTCACTGCCACGTCATCGTTGACCACCACATAGTCGGCCTTGATGTCCTCGGCCTCGGCCATGTCGATGGCCATCTCGAAGTTCATGACATCTCCCGTGTAGTTTTTGACGATGCAGAGGGTTCCCTGCTTCGTAGCCACGGCTTTGATGCCCTCAAAGATCTGATCCGGCGTAGGGGATGTGAACACGGCACCTGCCACGGCACAGTCCAACATACCTTCTCCAACATAGCCGCCATGCGCCGGCTCGTGCCCGCTTCCTCCACCGCTGACGAGGGCGACCTTGTTGTCGGGCTTTTTCTTTGCTCGAACGACCACATTTCCGCAGTCGAGCTTCCGGAGCTTCTTTGGGGCGGACTTCACCAAGCCGCGAATCATCTGCTCTTCTACCTTTGCCACATCGTTGATGAGTTTCTTCATAAGAAATTCCTCCCTGTAACGATAATGATCCGAACACGTATAGTATAACGCAATTGCTCCAATTTTTCCACAAAAATATCGGAATCCTCTTTTCATGCCGCAGAATGGCTTTTTATCGTCGCCCGAAAAAAGGAAAACTGAAATTCACGTCGAAACAGTAAATAGGCTTCATCGTTGTACTCCATGGTGTTCCGCATTTGTCGGTGCGCCCGATGGTAAAAGGGGATGGTTTCTTTGAGGTTGCAGACAAAGGCGGTTGTCGGTATCAATGTGTTCATCGTTCTGGCATGCGTTTGCATGGGGATTCTGGGGTATCGGAGCGCGGAGGAGGGCTTTGCCTTTTCCCTGCAGATGAAGGCGGACTCCAATGTGAAGTCCCTTTTGGAGCTCATGAACTATCGTTGCCCGGGAGACTGGCACCTTGAGGGTGAAACGCTTTACAAGGGATCGACGAAGATCGACGATGCAGAGGATATGGCAGACTTTTTTGGCGATCTGGTGGGAGGGCACGTCACCTTTTTCCGCAACAACATCCGAGTGGCGACTACGGTGAAAAACGAAAAGGGAGAGCGTTCCGTAGGCACGAAAGCGTCGGACAGGGTGTCGGACATCGTGCTGAAGGAGGGAAAGTCCTACACGGGCAAGGCAGATGTCTTGGGCGAGGAATATCACAGCGCCTATGCTCCCATCAGGGACAGCTCCGGGAAGGTCATCGGCATGGTCTTCGTGGGGCTCTCCGTCCATGAATTGGACGACATTCAGCATAAGCTCATCCTTTCCATCGTCGTCGCCTTGGCAGCCATCATCCTCATCTTGGGAGTGTTCTCATGGATTGTCGTGGGACGGGCTATAAGTCCCTTGCTTTACGTCACGGAGGCCCTTCATAAGATTGCTGAAGGGGATTTGCGGGGAGCGGATCTTCGCGTGGAGGCCATGGATGAAATCGGGCGTCTGGCGCATAATGCCAACGACATGAAGATGCGGCTCAAAAAGCTCCTGGTGAACGTGGCGAATTCTTCGGAAACCGTTGCGGCATCTGCGGAGGAACTGACTTCCAATGCTGGTCAGACGGCGGATTCCGTTCAGAAAGTGGCCCGGAGCACCGTTCAGATGACGGAGGAAACGGTGCGGCAGTCAGATACGGTGGATGACCTCCAGCGGATTATTCTGGACATGCGCTCCAAGATGCACGAACTCCATGACAGCGCCAAATCCATGGACATCGTGGCGAGGCAGAGTCAGGAAAACGCCGTGAGCGGCAGGAAAACCGTGGCCTATGCCGTGGAACAGATCCAGAACATCGCAGAACAGGTCAATGCATCGGCTCAAGTGGTGGGAACCCTTGGGGAACGCTCCGAGGAGATCGGGTCCATTGTGGAGGTCATCTCCCAGATTGCCGATCAGACAAACCTTCTTGCCCTGAACGCCGCCATAGAGGCAGCCCGCGCCGGGGAAGCGGGAAAGGGCTTTGCCGTCGTGGCCGATGAAGTCAGGAAGTTGGCGGAGCAGTCGGCCAGCGCAGCCCGCAACATTGCCGCTTTGGTTCAGGACATTCAGCGGGATACGGATTCTGCTGTGGAGTCCATCGCTCACGGCAATCAGAGCGTGAGGGATGGAACCGCCGCCATAGAGGCCACGGGAGAGGCTTTCCGGAGCATTGAGGAGCAGGTGGAGCGCCTCACGGCAAATGTCCATCGCTCCATTGACTACATCGAAGGAGTGAACACGGCAAGCCATGACATCCAGGATGCCATGGGCGTTGTCCAGGAACTCAGCAGAAGGACGACGGCAGAGTCCAAGGAGGTTTCTGCCGCGACGGAGGAACAGGCCACCGCCATGACAGAGATGGCGCAGGCCAGTGACAGGCTTGCCCACCTGGCTCAGGCCCTTCAGGAAGAGGTGCAGAAGTTCCATACTTGAACACGTGGCACAGAAAACGCCCCCCGTCGACGGAAGAGCTCGACAGGGGGCGTTCCAATGCCCTTGCTTGATGGGATTACCTATTGACGGCAAAAGGCATGCCCTCGCCGTCGGTGAGGGGAATCCTTCGAATGCGTTCGAAGGGATTCTCGTGGAAGGAATACCGGATATCCACGCAGTCATCGCGAAGCGCAAAGGATATCTTCTTCAGGGTGTACTTTGGTTTTGATTTCTTGATCTGCGATATATAGAACTGCGCGTCTTCGGCAGTAAACGTACCATTCTCAATGGTCACTGTGACGTTGTCAATCAGCATGGGAAACACCTCCAAACAGGATGGAAAAGCAGATGTTCACAAGGAGAACCAAAGGCAACAGGGCATCTCCCTTGGTCGAAGGCCATTATACTATAGAATGTTGCTCTTGTGAAGGTTTTTTTCGGGTGAAATTCCCGAGGAATTTGGCTTTTTCTTTCAGGAAGGGGAGGAAAACACCTTTTTTTCACGAATAGGAATACATGTCCTGTTTCATATGGGATGGGAGAATTTCGAACTAAAATGAACTTTCAGAGGACGTGATGGAGTATGAAGAAGGGAATGGAATGGGGGCAGAGGATCCTGGGGATTGCCGGGATTCTCTGCGCTGCTCCGCAGATGGCGCTGGGGGCTGTTGAAAACCTGCCGCCGCAGGTGGATGTCGGCATTCTGCCGCCGGTGTTCCGGGACGTTTTGATCATCCTGTGCATTGTCCTTGGGGTATTGTTGCTGCTCGCCGTGGCTTACCTTTGGACCTTGATGCATGAGTCCAAGATCCAGTCAGGGCAGGTCAAGCGACTGACGGGAGATATGAAGGCGGTCACGGCGGAACTGCGGACTCTCCAAAGCATTCTCATGCCGGAGCAATTCGGGAAAGAGAAGGGGGGAGAAACGGAAGAAAAAAGCGAGCAGGTCTTGTCCTTTCCCCAGGAGGAAGAGAAACCTGTCTCGGTGAAACGCAGCGTGTGGCAGGACTTCGTGGACGATTTCAACAGCCTGGCCCGCAGCATGGACATACCAAAGGCGGATGTGGCCTGTGAGAATTTCGTGGGGCTTCATCGGCTGACGTTGCTGAGGTGCATCTTTCCCAGCAGTTCTGACGGGAACCACTCGGAGATGCCACCGAAATTTGCACTGGGAAAGGATATAGCGGAGGGCGTTTACTGGGCGTGGCCCGTTCCGGAGGAAGAGGGACGTTTCGCCGCAGTGCCGAGGCCCGACATGGATTTTGACGAGAAGCTCTACCGGGAGGGGGGGCTGAAGGAGACCTTCGCCTCGAATTATGAGAACGGTGCCAAAGGAGCTGTTTACCGTCATGTGGAAGTCAAGTTGCCGGCCATCTTTGTCAACAAGAACGGCAATTGGCAGATCGAGCAGCCGGGACTGATACGGCTGGAGCCTTAAAAAGAGAGAAATGAGATTGCCCCCATCAGGCTTGCCCGCTTGCTGCTTGATGGGGGCGGTTTCATTCCCTTTTTTCCTTGCTGGTGAGATAAAACATGCGGTGGCCGGATTTCGCTTCCTTCACGGGCTTCCCATACTCCATGAGCTGCAGGGTCATCTTTTCGACCTGCTCCCAGTCTACCTGATCGACGCTTTGTTCATGGCTCAGGTGCGATGCCATGTCTTCCCGGATTTTTTTCGCGATTTGGATGCGCCGTACGGTTTCGACCCGTATTTTTTCCCTGCGATCATACGCCGCTTGTGGATGCGCTCTCTCATACCGTTTCCTGGCTTTGTGAACGGATTTTTCGAAAAATACCCGGCATTTGTCGCAGACCTTCCCCGTAGAGATCATTTCCCCGCAACGGGGGCAGGGGTAGCTCAATCGAACCTCCATGTCATCAAACATGCCTTCCCGCGCCATCCTTCGGATGATGGAGGGATGCACTCCCGTGATCTCGGAAACCGCTTCCAAGGTGGTTTCCGGGAAATCCTTGAGGTATTGCATCACATCGTCTCTTCTGCCATTTTGCTCCTCATAACAGGA
>CAMIWP010000059.1 GCA_946402475.1 uncultured Selenomonadaceae bacterium | reverse complement strand
TCTGAGGATACTCAAACCATGAGTGCATAACGATATCCCATTCACTAGTTTGAGAGCTGTGTAAATTCTGAGGATACTCAAACCTTGTCGATAAGGCTCTCTTTTACCTTGTCGTTTGAGAGCTGTGTAAATTCTGAGGATACTCAAACTTGCTATGGAATGTGATTCATCCTGTTATCGTTTGAGAGCTGTGTAAATTCTGAAGGTACTCAAACCGACAATGATTGACAAGTTCTGTTTCTTTTGCGTTATTTCTCGGAAAGAAACGTATCCTTATGCGTCCAATAGATTTGTGGTGTTTTCAAGTGTCCCTAATTGTAACCATCGAACGTGGTTTGTGCTTCACGGTCATGGGGAAGGAAGCCCGGGAAAGCCCTGCGGCACGATCACGGCCTCGTCCGGGAGGGTACCGCGCCGGGCGCAGAGGCCGATGACGGCATCGTCCACGGGGAAATTTCTCCCTGCCGTTGCTCCGTTTCCTGCGAGAAGCGCCGCGCTTTCCACCTTGCCGAAGACTTCCTCCAGGTCCTGCCCCGTGAGCTTGACAAAGCTCTCCTTGACAGTCCAGATCTTCAAGAATGCCTCGGCGCGGGCTTGCCCATCCAGGTGTTGGATGGTTCGGCGTTCCCGCGCTGTGAAGAAATGCTCGGCAATCCTCAGGGCGTCTGACGAAGATTCTTCCACATCTACGCCGCTGGGCGTTTCCCCGACGCTGCACACGGCCCAATGCCTGCTGTGGGAAAGGCTGATCTCCCATGGACTGCCGACCGCATGAGGTTTTCCCTTTTCGTCCCGCTCGATGATGATTTCTTCCATCGGGCGGGATTCTTTTCGGGCAAGGACAGACCGCACGAGCAATTCTGTCCAAAGGGTCCGGTTCTGATCGGCAGGGAAGCGATAGAAGAGAATTTTTTTCTGCCGTTCAGGAGAAAAGAACCGCAAGAATTTTTCTACCGGTTTCTCCAGACGCTCTGTCAGGTTCAGCGCATAAACCTCAATCATGCTATTCTCCTCTCCTCTTAAGGAAATGCTGAATGAATCAGTGGTTCCTGAAAACCGGGCAAACATAATCGCTACAGAATGCGTAGGATACGTTCGCCATGCCAGCCGCTGATTCCTCTTTTTGCTTCTGACAGCAGGACATTCAGGCCAATGTGCCGAACCCAGATGCGGTGGCAAAAACCGGACGGTATGCACGGTGCTGTAAGGAGGAGAAAAAGATGCTTCAGGTCTATACGGGAAATGGAAAGGGAAAGACGACGGCGGCCATCGGACTGGCCATTCGCTCCCTGGGGGCCGGGAAACGGGTCTACATCATGCAGTTCATGAAAAGCATGGCTTACAGCGAGCAGAAGGTGCTTTTGGGATTTGCTCCCCGGCTTTTTCTGGAAACCACGGGAAAACCTTTTTTTCTTGCAGAAGAGGGGATGCTTTCGGAGGAAGAGCGCCGGGAATGGGGGGAAGATGTGGTGGTGTTCCCCAAGGGGAACCCGCCGAAGGATTATGTGAATCTTTTGGAAGATGGACTCCGAAGAGCGGGAGAGCGGGCGGCGGAGGGAGCCTATGAGGTTGTGATCCTGGATGAGATCAACGTGGCCCTGGCCTTCGGCCTCATATCCCGCGCCTCTGTGGAATCCGTGCTGAAAAGGATTTCGCCCGGTGCAGAGGTCATCTGCACCGGGCGAAAAGCGCCGATGTGGCTGATCGATTGCGCCGATCTGGTGACGGACATGCGAGAGGTCAAGCATTACTATCAACGGGGGATACTCGCCCGAAAGGGGATCGAAAATTAGGTCCCTTCCTCCGTTGGCATTCGCGTGACCAGGATCTTGTCGATCCTTGCGCGATCCATGTTTGCTACCTCAAACTGGAAGCCGTTCCATGCACAGGTTTCCCCCTTCTTGGGGATGTAGCCGAAATAGGAGGTGAGGAATCCCCCCATGGTCTGGAAATGATCGTGATCCTCCTCGGGCAGTTCTTCGATGTCAAAACGCTTCTTGAATTCATCAATGGGGCAGAGGCCGTCCAGTGTCCAGGATTTTTCGTCCCTCTGGCTGATCTGGAAGGGAGAGACATCGGCGGGACCTTGGCTGCTGCCGATGATCTTCAAGAGGATGTCATCCAAGGTGATGAAGCCGATGACGCCGCCGTATTCGTCGAGAACCATGGCCTCGTGGATGTCGGTATCGCGGAATTTTTCCAGCAGGCGAAAGGTTTCCATGGAGCGGGGGATGGACATGGGCTTGCGGATGTACTGGGAAAGATCCAGGGATTTCTTCGCCAGGGATGCGTCCAGGAGATCTTTGGCGTAGAGGACGCCGCAAAAGTCATCGAGGTTGTTGCGGCCCACGGGAAAGACGTTTTGAGGGTGCTCGCGGATGATGCGCAGATTGTGTTTCTGGGAATCCTCCAGATCCAGCCACAGCATCTGGGTGCGAGGTGTCATGAGGGCATAGGCGGTCTGGTCGCTGAGGTGGAAGATGCGATCCACCATGTCCTGTTCCGTCTTCTCGAAGGTCCCGTCCTCCGTTCCTTGCTCGATGAGATCCTTGACTTCGTCTTCCGTTACGGTTTCCTCGATCTGGGGATTGATGCCAAAGAGCAGAAGGACGGAATTGGCGATGGCGGAAAGGAAGGTGACGAAGGGGCGGGTCATCCATGTCAGGATGTTCAAGGCACGGTGATGCTTTAAAAGAATGTTCTCCGGATTCTGCAGGGCGATCTTTCTGGGGAGGAACTCTCCCAGCATCAACAGGAGAGAGGTGACCAGCAGGACGCTGAGAAGGAGGGAGATGAGGTAGGCATGGGGGAGAAAGGAGAGGTGCGAGGCAAAGAGGGGGGCAGCCAAAAGACCCGCGCAGAGCCCCGAGAGGATGCCCATGAGGGTGATGCCGATCTGAACCACCGACTGGGTTTCATCCGGATCCGACAGGATGTCCAAGGCTGCCTGCGCATCGGCGTTATCGTCCTCTGCCATCTTCTCCAGCGTGCTTCGATGGCTTTTGGTCAGGGCGGTTTCCACAAGGGAGAAGAAGGCGTTGGCCAGAAGAAAGCAGATGGTCAGTGCGATGTATAAAGCAGGGTCGGAGGTTTCCAAAAAATACACATCCTTTATCCGTGATTCCTTTGCTATGTTATTACTATCATAATCCAAACGCAGGAGGAAATCAATAATGGAACGCCGGCCTCGCTGCCCGGAAATTTTTGCTTAAGCTTTCTTCCAAATCTACGATATATAGTGTGAGAGTGTACGGCTTGACGGATTTTGCTGTGGCAGGATCCGGGCAATCGTGGTACAATAGAAGCAAGAAAGATTCATCCTTCACAGAACCTTCGGAGGGGAGGTGTCGGTTATGGTGGAACGCATTGAGAGGGTTGCGAGGGTGAAAGGCGTCGACTACGATGTGGGACGCTCATTCGATCGCAAGGACGGATATGAGGATCAGGCTTCAGGGAAGAAGTTTTCCGATTTTTTCCAGAAGGCGAGGGATCGCCGGACGGAGGCAAAGGTTCATGTGCCGGAGGCGTACCGGCTGGAGATCGGTCGCGCAACCCAGTCCCTTTTCTACGAGGGCGGCATGGACTTCAGGTCGCTGAAGAGCAAGTTGGCGGCTTATTGGTGAGGAGGGTACCGTTGTTAAAAGAGGATGCATCCCATGAGGAATGCCCCCGATGGGTGACCCGGAGTTTCGACTCGGGAACCTGATCGGGGGCATTCGCTTTGAGGGGCGGATGCGCGGCAGGGAGAGAGGGCAGCGGATGGCTTTGAGGGAGAGACAGGAGAAGATTCGGGAGGCGTATCAATCCGTTGGGGGCAGAGCGACTCTCTACGACGAAATGGTGACCTATCGGGGTTGGCTGGGACGATTGGCCAGTCGGATGATATGGAGCCTGGACGGTGAAAAGGCGCGCAGATATGTGGAAGGCGCCCTTGCCGGTATACCGGAGGGGTTTGCCGGGCGGTTGCTGGAGGTCCCTGTGGGGACGGGATGTCTGACTTTGCCGTTTTACAGGGGATTTCCGAAGGCGGAGTTCTTCTGTGTGGATTATGCGGAAAAAATGTTGGCGGCGGCAAGGGAGAGAGCTGCGTTTCTTGGCGTTGGAAACGCCAGGTTTCTGCAGGGAGATGTGGGGGCGCTTCCCTTTGGGGATGGAACCTTTGACGCAGTGCTCACATTGAACGGCCTCCATGTCTTTCCCGACAAGGAGGGAGCCTTCCGGGAGCTCTTCCGGGTTTTGAAGCCCGGGGGAAGCTTTTGCGGAACCTGTTATGTGTCGAAGGAAAATGGGCGGACGGATTTTTTCGTCCGCCACGTTCTGGTGAGGAAGGGGTTCTTTACGCCGCCCTTTCACACGGCGAGAAGCCTTCGGGAATGTCTGGAGGGTTTCTGTGAAGAGGTTTGCTTCCAGACGGTGGAGGCACATGCTTCTTTTGCGTGCAGGAAAAAGGCGTGACAGGGTTACTCTTTGGAGGGCGCCGCAGGTTTTGTGAGGCTCATGTCGTCCAGCAGGGTGCCGTCGGGAAGATAGCAGCGCAGGCGAAGGACGAGAGGGGAAATGTCCAGGGTGACGTAGTTGTCCGTTTCCGGCTGGGGGGCGAGTACCCGGTCGAACTCCGGATCCGGGGGGACATCGTAGTGGGCGTTGCCGCTGAGTCCGCAAAGGACGTAAACGGGGCCGTGATCGGAGGGCTTGAAGCCGTAGATATGTCCTCGGTTGCGATAAGTGTGCATGTGCCCTGTAAGAACCAGGTCGATGCCCAGGGCATCGAAGGTTTCCATGAAATCGTGGGCGATGTCATTCAGCCCGCCGGTTCCCTTGGTATAAGGATTGTATTCGTTGTAGGAGAGGATGTCCTTGTGCATGAGGACGATGTTCCATGGGCGCGTGCTCTTTGCCATGTCTTCCTTCATCCAGGACAGTTCTTCCTCGAGAAGGCCGGGACGCAGGTCATCCAGTTCCTGGAATTGGGTGTTGAGGACAAGGAAGTGCGCCGGGCCGTAGTTGAAGGAATAATAGTAGCCCAAGAATTTTCGGCTGCCGTTGACGGGGAGGGAGAACTGCTGGAGATACCCCGTGGGGATGCAGTTCTTCCACTGGGTATCGTAGCATTCATGGTTTCCCATGACGGGGACGAAGGTGTATCGGGGAAGCAGGTCATCGATGCCGCCGTACCATTCCCTCCAATGCCAGCCCGACTGGCCGTTGTCGACGATATCCCCCAGGTCGGCGATGAAGTCCGCTTTGGGGTGGCGAGCAGCGGCGGCGTGGATGGTGGACTTCCAGTCCCCGTAGTCACTCCCGCATTGGGAATCGCAGACGATGATGGCCTCTATGGAGCCGTATCCGGCGGTTTTCATGGAGTTCCAGTCGCCGGCTGCGTCCCCGGAAACCAAGCGATAGTCGTAGCAGGTGTTCGCTTCAAGCTTTTCCAAGTGCGCGGTGCAGATGCGGAGCTGTTTCTCCGACAAGCCGTACATCTCGTGGGAGACCGATGCCCAGGTTGCCCCTTCGTTCCCTGCCTTCCGGTACTCCACCCGGACGTCCTGCCAGGGTCCCTCGGATTGCCACATGATGGTCGCGGAATTCGCAGGATCCGCGGTGATGATCCGTCGAAGATTTTTTACCGACAGGGAGCGAGGGTAGTCCAGAGGCGCATGAAGATCTGCGGGAAGGGCTTCAGATGCTTCGGCGCAGGGGTGCATACGGGCGGGGATCATGCCCTCAAGGCCCAGAAGCAGAAGCCCCCGACCACAGATTCGAAGAAATTGGCGGCGGGTGTATCCGTACATGGCAAAGCCCCCTATTCTCGATGTTCTTCTCGGTTCAAATGTTTCTTTTGATACCACCAAGCCCAGCCGATGAGGAGCACCGCGAGAAGAATTACCGTGATGATGCGGGTGGGATCCTCTTCCTGCAGGATGGCATCATGGCCGATGATGGCCTCGATGCCGGTGGAGGGAAATTTTCCGATGAAGGAAGTGATGACGTAATCCCGCAGGCTCAGGGAGCTCAGTGCGCCGACGGCGTTCAGCAACACGGAGGGGATGTAGGGTACCATGCGAGCAATGAGCATTACGGTGAATCCGTTTTTGCCGCTGTATTTATCTATGTCAGCAAGGGTTTTGTTCTTGGCGATGACCTTCTCTGCTGTCTCGCGGAAGAAAAACCGCAGCAGCAGGAAGCTGATGGTGACTCCTACGGTCTCGGCAACGCAGGAGAGGATGATGCCGGGAACGATGCCGAAGATGATGGTGTTCGCCGTGGAGAAGATGATGGCGGGCGGAAAGCCGAGGGCGTTCACGAAGAGGGTCAGCCAGAAGCTGAAGAACACCGCCCATGGGCCGAAGGATTGGATGTACTCCGCCGTCTCCAGGATGTCCCCATGGGCAAGCATGCGGCAGAGATAGGGAAAGAACTCCGGGTTCAGGACATGGATAAGGAGCAGGAGAAGGAGAAGCAAAAGGGCCGCTATGACCTTGACGGTCCGCATGGAAAACTTCATGAAGAAAGACCTCCTAAGGCATTTGAATTCATTATACATCATTTTTTGGCCGTGATACAAACATCCCTTCGATCCTTTGCCGAAGAAAACCCTTGTCATTTTGCACGTTGAAACGCGCGGGAATGCGTGGTATACTATACGAGTTGGAACTTTTTCCACGGAAGGAGGCACATTCGTCCATGAAACATGTGTTGTCAGTGTTTGTGGAGAACCAGACCGGTGTTCTGGTTCGGGTTGCAAGCATGTTTTCCAGACGGGAGTTCAATATCGACAGCCTGTCGGTGGGGGTTACCCAATCCCCGGAGTTCTCCCGGATTACCATTGTGG
>CAMIWP010000058.1 GCA_946402475.1 uncultured Selenomonadaceae bacterium | reverse complement strand
AGTTGATTTCCTTCACGCGGCCCTCCCCTTTGGACCATGTAACCTTGCCTGAAGCATCAAAAAAATCTTCCTTGAGATACTGGATGGTCCTGTTCTGGGGATTGATCCTCACATGGGCCATACTGTAAGCGAGTTTCATGGGGTTCGGCAACTGACTCTTGATGCCGTAGGTTTCTATGGTTTCCGCCGCTCCCGCATAGCTGTAGGTTGTCTTGGTCCATGCCTCGATCTCTGTCGCCACCATGCCATGCTCTGTCTTGGCACTCTTCATTACTACCACAGACTTCGGGTCGAAAAATTTTCCGTACTTCGCATCGGAACCCAGCCAGTACCAGCTGTCCGCGCTCGCCGCAGGCTGCTGAACCGTCATCAGGCACAAGGCAACAATCAGCATCCACGCCAATCTGTACAATCGCTTTCCCATGGACTACACCTCAATTACAAAAATTGCCGATACATACATACCTCTATTTTATCGTAAGATGGCCTTTTAAGCAACCGTTTCATGAGCTCTCAAGCGGGCCGCGCCACATCGTCAAGGATCCCCAACAGGGCGGCAATGGCCACGCCGTAGTTGGTCATGGGCACTCCCCGGCTTCGGCACTGCTCCACGCGGTTCAGGACATAGCGGCGGTTGAACATACAGGCACCGCAGTGAATCACAAGATCATAAGAAGAGGGATCCTCCGGGAAGTCCCTGCCCCTGACGAAATCTATCCGGATCTCCTCCCCCAATTTCTTTCGCAGGAGGCGCGGCAGCTTCACCCTGCCGATATCCTCCTCCAAGGGACGATGCGTGCATGCCTCTGCAATGAGGATGCGGGCGTCCCCGGAGAGCCGGGAGAGCCTCGCCGCCGACTCTGTGAAATAACGGATATCCCCCTTGTAATGGGCAAAGAGTACGGAAAAGGAGGTCAGAAGACTCTCCCGGGGCTTCTTCTCATGAACCGCGCGAAATGCCTGAGAATCCGTGATGATGAGACGAGGGGGAATGTCTAGGCATCCAAGGGTTTCTTCCAACAGATCCGTGGTGCAACACATGACCGAGCATTTCTTGTCCAGAAGTTCTCGCAAAGTCTGCACCTGGGGCAGAATGAGTCTCCCCTTGGGAGCCTGTATGTCCTGAGGCATGACGAGCAAGACCAGATCCCCCGGGGAGCAGAGATCTCCCGTGATACTTTCCTCCTCATAGTCCTCAGGCAGGCACCGGATGATCTCTCCCCGCAGAATCTCCAGACCTGTTCCCTCCTTGGAGCTGACCAGGATCGGCTCCCTCCCCGCAGTTTCCTTTACCGCTGCAGCCAAGGAAGCCGCCCCGTCGGAGCGCTGATCCATCTTGCTGATCACCGGAATGACGGCTATCTTGGTTCTCTTCCATGTCTCTAGCCAGTAAAGCTCTTCCGCCATATCCTCCCCATCGAAGAGAAGCAGCACCATATCCATGGCCTTTGCCGCCTCCCGGGTCTTCTCCACCCGCAATTCCCCAAGGCTTCCCTCATCGTCGAATCCTGCCGTGTCCACAAAGACCACGGGACCGATACCATGGAACTCCATGGCTTTGTACACGGGATCCGTTGTGGTTCCAGCCACTTCGGAAACCGCTGCGACAGACTGCCCCGTCAGCGCGTTCAGCAGGGAAGACTTCCCGCTGTTGCGCCGGCCGAAGAGCCCGATGTGCAAGCGATTTGCCCGGGGCGTGTCTGCCATCCCCATGTCGTCACCCTCCCGTTCGATCATCGGCAACATACGAACAAGAAAAAGAGAGCGCCATCACGCTCTCTTCCCCATAATAAGGCACCATGGCATTCCACGATGCCCTTATGCAATATACAATTATGCCACACTTTCTACCGCATTCTCAACGATGCGGCTATCGAGCCACTCCACAACAGCCTGACGATCCGAGCACTCTTCGCCTCTGGAAACAACGCTCATCATGCCATGATCAGCAGCATACTCAACGAAGCCGGAGCTTCCCACAAGCTTTGCTGCCTTGGTGAACTGCCTCACGCGGACAGGAATGTAGACATCTTCCATCCACTGGGAATAAATCTGTACCTTCATGATAATCGCTCCTTCTACTATTCATCGCACAACTTTGATGGGTATGGCCATCCTCAGCCATTAGCAATCATGCAATCAACGGTCCATTTTCTGTTCCGTCTGTCAATAGTATTATCGGAGAAAAACATGATTCCTTAAGCGTGGTCATTATGTATACTGTATACAAGACGATTCTCCCTCAAAAACCGCAGGTCTCACAGATACACCGACTTACATCGTATACCATGCTCCCCTCTTGAGAGGTCAATCCCCTGTTCCGTCCTAATTATATGCTAGGCATTTCGAAATGTCAATAACACCTTTCGGACTTTTTTCTCACTTTTTTTGTCCGTAATAGGCGTTGGGACCGTGCTTTCTGAGAAAATGCTTGTCCAGGAGCACCTGGGGCATGGGATCCCTGTCTCCCGTGAGCATCTGGGTGTGGAAGGCCATCATGGCAACCTCTTCCATGACCACGGCATTGTGCACGGCATTGAAGGCATCCGTCCCCCAGGCAAAGGGACCGTGATTCTTCACGAGAACCCCGGGCACGTAATCCGGGTTAATGCCCCGGCTCTCAAAACACTCCACGGCCACAACCCCCGTGTTGTACTCGTAAGCCTCCTTGATCTCCTCCGCCGTCATGTCGCGAGTGCAGGGAATCTCCCCGTAAAAATAGTCCGCCTGGGTAGTCCCGTAAGCGCGGATCCCCTGTCCTGCCTGGGCAAAGGTCGTGGCCCAACGGGAATGGGTGTGAACCACGCCGCCGATGTTCTTGAACTTCCGATAGAAGATCCGATGGGTCTCCGTGTCCGAGGAGGGATTCAGATCTCCCTCCACCTTTTTGCCCTCCAGATCCACCAATACCATGTCCTCCGGTTTCAGCGCATCGTATTCCACCCCCGAGGGCTTGATGGCAAAGATCCCCTTCTCCCGGTCAATGCCCGACACATTGCCCCAAGTGAAGGTGATGAGATGATGTTTCGGCAGAAGCATATTCGCTTCATATACCTGCTTTTTGAGTTCTTCCAGCATGTTATCTCTCCTATCTCTTCAAACCGCATAAAAATAAATCTCATCCCTTGATTATTTACACATTCCTTTCGATTTTCCTGCCAAGGAAAACGAAATCCTTCGAAGAATCTCATCCTCCGAAGAGCCACTCGCAGGCTCCGCGTATATCGCAGACGGTCATTGCGACGCGTTCCGGATCTATCCCAAAGGGACAAGGGTCCCCCGCCGCCTTCGGAACTGCAAAACTTCCCGGTAGCCGAATCCCTTCGCGTAGCGGACGGCCTCCCGGATATGCTTCCCGCAATCCTCGGGCTTGTGGGCATCCGAGGATGTGATGATGGGAAGGTCGTACTTGGCCGCCATGGCCATGAACTCCGGGTAGGGCGAGATCTCTCGGATGGGATAGCGGTAGTAGGTTCCCGTATTCACATCCACCGCCATGCGAGCCTTGGCCATGGCCCTCGCCACCCGCTCCAGATAGGGCGTCACATCGAAATCCGGCAGATACTTGAACAGGCGAATGTTGAAAGGATGCCCCAGGACATCGTACAGTCCTGCCTCACAGAGCTTCTCCACCTCCTCCGCGTACCATTCGTAGATCTCCTTCAAGGAGTGGTTCTCCCACTCCGCCTGGATCTCCGAGGAGTCGTAAGCCCAGCCCCGCAGGAAGTGGACAGAGCCGATCACATAGTCGAAGTCATAGTCCCTCAGGATGTCCTTCACCTTGGACTGATCCTGGAAATTGCAGACTTCAATGCCGATCCGCACCCTGTGCCGTTTCTGCAATTTCCCCATAAACGAGAAGTAATCGTCCAGGGAGTATTTGAATTTATTCCTCTTGAGCCAGATCTTTTGGAAACTTCCCACCGGAGAATCGTCCAGCAGAAGATCCTCGTAGTAAAGGGACTCGAACTCCGGAAAGGTGTGGGAGTGCTCGCTGATGCCGATCTCATCCAGCCCCCGTTCCGCCGCAGCGGCAAAAAAGCCTTCTGCCCACTCCTCGTCGTAGGAACCGTACTCGAAATGCATGTGATAGTCGATTTTCAAAGCGCTGTCCTCCCGTCAACCGCAAAGCCCTTTGGCGATCAGTTCCCGGATCCCGTAAAGAACCCCCTGCTCCTCATTGCTCTTTGTGCGGAAACGAGCCAGCTCCTTGATTTTCGGATGGGCATTCTCCATGGCGTAGCTGTAATAGACCGCGCTCATCATCTCCGCATCGTTCATGTAATCCCCGAAGGCCGCGCACTCCATGGGCGTGATGTGCAGGAGCTTCTGCACCTGCTGGATGGCAATGCCTTTGTTGATGCCGAAGGCCATGATATCCACCCACCAGTCGCTGGAACGAACCACCTGCAGCGGGCCGTTGAACCGCTTCATGCGGGGATAAATCCTCTCCGCCGCCTTGCCCTCCGCTTCAAAAAGAGAGACCTTGATGGGCTCGTCCTCCACCTGAGCAAAATCCTCCACCACGGCGTAATGGGTGTAATACTTGTGGAACTCCTCGCTGAATTCCCTCGTATCCTGCTCCCGGACGATATAGGCATCCTTCTTGCCGCAGAAGACCCGATAGATCTTGGGATCCTCCTCGGCGGCCTTCAGCACCCGAAGGCCCGCCTCCCTTTCCATGGGACAGGAGAAGATTTCCTTCCCGTGATGCACGACGATGGTACCGTTCTCCGCCAGAAAGAGGAAGTCATCCTCATAGCCCGCAAAGGTGTTGAGAAGGGAGTAATACTGCCGCCCGCTGCACGGGGCAAAGAGCACCCCGCGGGCCTTGAGCTCCCTCATCACCTCGTCAAATCCCTCGGGAAGCTGCCCGTTGTTATCCAAAAGCGTTCCGTCCATGTCGGACATGATCAGTTTTATCATAGTGCACCCCAAATCAAAAATCCTTACTCTCCCCGTCTGCCGTGGTAAAGGCACCACGGTTCCTCGCTCATGTAGTCCCCCCCGTGATAGTACGCGGCGCGGGCCCGACAGCCGCCGCAGCCTCCTCTGTAGGAACAGGTCCCACAGCCACCGCTGTACTCCAAGGTTCGTAGCCTTTGCAGCACCTCGTTGTTCCTCCAGATCTCGTCGAAGGGAGTCTCCCGCACATCTCCGAGTTCCATGTTGAGATAGGCGCAGGGCTGCACCTTCCCCCTGGGGCTGATGATGCAGTAGGAAAGTCCCGCCAGACAGCCCCGGCGGAATCTCGTCTTATATCCCAGCTGATCCGCAATGCGGATGAACTGGGGAGCGCAGGTGGGCTTGAGCTCGATATCCACTTCCTGCTGCTTCCGCATGATGCGGGTGAGAACCTCTTCGTAGGCCTCCGCCCGCAGGGACTCCTCCTCCATGGTCTCCGCCCGTCCCGTGGGCACGAGGAAGAAAAAGTGATGGGCTTTTGCTCCCATCTCCACGGCAAAATCCGTCATGGCCTCCAGCTCCCCCCGGTTCCATTCCATCACCGTGGTGTGGATCTGAAAGGGAAGCCCCGCCTTGCGGCAGTTCTGCATGCCCCGGACAGCGCCCTCCCACGCTCCCGGAAAACTTCGAAACCTGTCGTGCTTCTCCCGATCCAAGGAATCCAGGGAAATCCCCATGCCCTTCGCTCCCGCTTCCTTCAGATCCCGAGCCGTCTGCTCCGTGATGAGAGTTCCGTTCGTTCCAAAGACGGGGATGAGATGCAGGCTCGCCGCATGACGCACCAGTTCCAGAATATCCGGCCGGGTCAGGGGCTCTCCCCCGGAAAAGATCATGATCTTGAAGCCCGCCCGGGCGATCTGCTCCAGAAGTCTCTTGGCCTCCTCCGTGGAAAGCTCCTCCTCCGCCTTGCAGCCCGCATCCCGATAGCAATGGGCGCAGTACATATTGCAGGCATTTGTGGTATTCCATGAAACGATCATGTCAGCCCTCCCCGTCGGCTGCGCCGATCTCCTCGTCCGTAAGATAACAGGCGGGATCCGATGCCCAGAAATCCCCCGTTCGAGCCTCGGCCCTGGTGCGGAAATTGCCGTTGCAATTGTCCAGGAACCGGCACTTTGCGCAGCGGCCCTTCAGGAGTCCTTTTCGATCCTTGAGTCCCCTCATGATGGGATGGGAGATGTCCGACCATATATCCCCGAACGTTCTCTCCCGCACATTGCCGAAGGTGTGATGCTGGGTGAACTGGTCGGGATGGACATAGCCCAAAGGATCCACCTCCCCGAAGGCAATGCCCGAGCGGTTCCCCCCGTTGCGGGAAATGAAGTCCCGGATCCGGGACGCCGCTTCCCCATCCCCTTCCTCCAGCGCCTTGAGGTACATATAGACCCCGTCGCAGTGATTGTCCACCGTGAGGATCTCCTTCTCCAGTCCCCGCTCTTCAAAGTCCCTGGCGCGGCGGATGATGGTGTCCATGGCCCGACGGGACTCCTCCGGGGTCACGTCCTCTTCCATCATCCGGCTGCCCCGGCCAGAATAGACGAGATGGTAAAAGCACACCCGGTGGATGTTCTCCGCCTCGATGAAATCAAAGATGTGATCCAGCTCCTGCAGATTATGGCGATTGATGGTGAAGCGCAGCCCCACCCGCTGCCCTACGGCCACACAGTTTTCAATACCTGCCATGGCCTTCTCATAGGCCCCTTCCACCCCTCGGAATTCATCGTTGACATCCTTGAGGCCGTCCAGGGAGATCCCCACATATCCCACACCGATGTCCTTGATGCGCCGGGCCGTCTCCCGGTCGATCAATGTCCCGTTGGTGGAAAGGGTGGGCCGAAGCCCCTTCTCCGCCGCATACTCCGCCAAATGGAAGAAATCCGGGCGAATCAGGGGCTCCCCGCCGGAAAAGAGCAGAACC
>CAMIWP010000057.1 GCA_946402475.1 uncultured Selenomonadaceae bacterium | reverse complement strand
CGTTTGAAATCGGAAAGGGGACTTTTTCATGGAAAACGGGATGTTCTGTTACCAGTGCCAAGAGACGGCGGGATGCAAGGGGTGCACACGGGTCGGCGTCTGCGGGAAGACCGCGGAAACCGCCGGTTTGCAGGATCTTCTCATCTATGTGACCAAGGGACTGGCGGAGGTCGCTCATCGCCTGCGGGAAGAGGGAGGTGCTGTCTCCCGCGAAGTGAACCACATGGTGACGCAAAATCTTTTTGCCACCATCACGAATGCAAACTTTGACTCTGCTTCGATTGCGGCGCGCATCGAATCGTCTTTGAAGACGAAGGACGATCTTCTGACGATGCTGAAGGACAAGGAGGGGCTTTCCGATGCCTCTATCTGGACAGGGGCACGGGAGGATTTCGAAGGAAAGGCGCGTAAGGTTGGCGTTCTCGCTGAGAAGAACGAGGACATTCGCAGTCTGAAGGAGCTCATCACCTACGGACTGAAGGGACTCAGCGCCTACCTCTACCATGCCAATGTTTTGCGCAAGGAGAAAGACGAGATTGACGCATTCCAGCAGGCCGCCCTTGCAAAACTTCTGGATCCCGCAGCGGATGCCGAGAGCTTGACAGCCCTTGTCCTGGAAGTCGGCAAATGGGGCGTGGAAACCATGGCGCTCCTAGATGCGGCCAATACCGAAGCCTACGGCAACCCGGAGATCACGAAAGTGGATTTGGGCGTCCGGAACCCCCCCGGCATCCTCATCTCCGGACACGATCTCCACGACCTTGAAATGCTTCTGGAGCAAAGCGAGGGAGCCGGGGTTGACATCTACACCCATGGGGAGATGTTGGCCGCTCATTACTATCCGAAATTCAAGAAGTACAGCCATTTTGCCGGCAACTATGGCAACGCCTGGTGGCGTCAAAAGGAAGAATTCGAGGCGTTCCATGGGCCGATCCTCATGACCACGAACTGCATCGTGCCCCCCATGGCATCCTATCAGGACAGGCTCTTCACCACCGGCGTGACGGCTTTTCCCGGTTGCCCGCATATCGAGGAAGAGAATGGAAGGAAGGACTTTTCTCCTCTCATTGCCATGGCTAGGAACTGCCTGCCGCCGGAAGAACTGGAGCAGGGTGAGATCGTGGGAGGTTTCGCCCACTCCCAGGTTCTGGCATTGGCGGACAAGGTGGTTGCGGCCGTGAAGTCCGGCGCCATCCGAAAATTCGTCGTCATGGCAGGCTGCGACGGCCGCATGAAGTCCCGGAGCTACTATGAGGAATTTGCCAAGGCTCTGCCAAGGGACACCATCATCCTGACAGCAGGCTGCGCGAAATACAAGTACATCAAGTTGGATCTCGGAACCATCGACGGCATCCCCCGGGTACTGGATGCAGGGCAGTGCAACGATTCCTATTCCCTGGCGCTCATCGCGCTGAAGCTCAAGGAGGCCTTCGGCCTCTCGGACATCAACGAGCTTCCCATTGTCTACAACATCTCCTGGTATGAGCAGAAAGCCGTCATCGTCCTCTTGGCGCTCCTGCATCTGGGGGTAAAAAACATCCATCTGGGGCCGACCCTTCCGGCCTTCCTTTCGCCGAATGTTGCCCAGGTGCTTGTGAAGAATTTCGGCATCGGCAGCATCACGACGGTCGCCGATGACATCCGCACCATGATCGGCTGATGGGAAGGAGGCACGAAATGCCGCAGGAGATCGATATCCCTGCATTGTTCCGCAAAAGCCTGCTGGCTACCTCGCTGGAAGAAGGGGAAGTCCAAAGCTTCCTCTCCTCCGGCCAGGTGCGTCTCATGGAGTGCGCCCCCGGGGAGATCGTGTTCCATGAGGGTGACATTCCCTGTTGTCTGTACGTGCTTTTGTCGGGAGAAGTCCATATCCAAAAAAACAGTTTCTCCGGCCGAAGGATTTTTATTTCGGAAATAAACGAAGCGGGGGATGTGTTCGGCGAGGTCTATCTGCTCTTGGAGAAGCCTTATGACATGTTTGTGGCGGCTATACGGAAAACATTTCTTCTTGTTATTGGTCGCACGGCTTTTTCCCCGGATGCCGAGGCATCCTCTCCGGCCTTCCGGAAGGTGCACAGAAATCTCGTGAACATCCTGGCGCACAAGGCGTATTTCATGCACACCAAGCTCAAGGTCATGGCCAGCGGGAGCCTGCGGGAAAGAATCCTGCGATTCCTTTTCTGGGAGATGGGAGGGGCAGACGCCATGCGCCTTTCCATCAGCCGGGAGGCCTGGGCGTCCTATCTGTCCACTGCGCGTCCCTCCCTTTCCCGGGAACTTGGCGCCATGCAGCGGGAGGGCATTCTGTCGGTAACGGGGAAGGAGATCCGCATATTGGATCGGACGAAATTCGAAGCGTATTTGTAGAGAAGCATGGGAGGCAAAGGAACAGGATACGGAATATCGTGGAAGTCAATGAAGAAAAATGCACGGGCTGCGGTCTGTGCGCCAAAGCCTGCCATGAGTCCGCCATACAGATGGTGGACGGCAAGGCTCATCCAGGATGGTTACTGTGACGGGCTGGGGGACTGCCTGCCCGCCAGACGCCATCCGAATCGTCCGGTGGGCAGGCGGCGGATTACGATGAGATTGCTGTCCGCGCACGGTAGAAAGGACTTCACCAACCCCATGGCAATCTTCCCGTCGTCGACGAAAAAAAGAAAATGCCGGAAGCAAAGGAAAGCCTCCTTTGCTTCCGGTCGATGCAGAACCGCCTCGCTCCCACCCAATCGGCGGAGTTTGAGGAGTTCGCTATTGTCTGGATCGCTTGTCCCGACTGTAGCGGTAAACATTTTCGGGGCTATTGACAGGGGTGGGATGTGGGTGATAGAATACAGTTAGAAGGAGAAGTGTGCCCAGATGATGGCACGACACAGGATGTAACAGGGAAGTTTCTATGGAAGGAGAATGTCCTATGGCTTACACGATTTCATCGATGGCGAACAATACCTATTCCATGTTCAACTTCGCGTCGAACAACGGTACGTCCCTTTTTGGCGGCAGTTCCGCCAAGAAAACGGACAGCATCTCGAATCTGTGGAATAATTATGCCAATTCACAGAACAGTGCCAGCGGCCTTACGGCCCTGAATGTATACAATGTGAAGTCCAGCGCCGCCGAGGTGGTTTCTTCCTATAGCAATGCAAAGAAGGAATTCGAGACGGAGTATGACTCGACCATGGGGGATCTCTCCAAGGCTGTGAAATCCGTGAATGCCACGAATTTCAACGTGGGAGAGGATGCCCTTACGAAGACGAAATCCACGGTGACAGACGAGGACGGAAAGTCTGTCACCACGACAAAGCTCAATATGAGCGATGATCTCAAGACCGCCGTGGACAATGTGAAAAACCTCGTGAGCAAGTACAATGATGCCGTTGAGCTCTTCAGCGGGAGTTCTTCCCTTTCGAACCGCATGAAGAACATGAGCGATATGTTTGCCGATACGACCTATCGTTCCGGGAACTATGCCAGCGTCGGGATTACCGTGGGGTCGGACGGCTCTCTCTCCGTGGACGAGGAGAAGCTCGCCGATGCCATTGTTTCCTCGCCGGACAAGGTTTCCCGCATTGTAGGGAAGGAAGGCTTGGCGGGAAAGGCGGAATCTCATGTTCAGATGGCCGAATCCCAAAAGGATAAGTTGTTCCCGTCGGTGAGCTCTATGTTCGGCTCCCAGCTCAAAACGGCTCAGGCATATACGGGAAGCGGGCTGTTGAACATGAGCCATTACACCAACGTGGGGAATCTTTTCAGCATGTATTTTTGAGCCGGTGTGTTGATTGTTGTGGGCCGCCCTCGACGGGGATCCTCGTCGAGGGCGTTTTTGTGCTCGGGAAGGAAAAGGATATGCGACCTTCCGTCAAACAGCGAGGAAAAATAGCCTTTTTTGAGAAAAATTTGCTAATATTGCAGCAAAACCAACATAAAATTTCTTTCGCAAGAGGAATACGGGAAAATACAGCGAAGACTACTTGATAGGAGCAGTGGCATAGACGAGGAGGTATCCTTATGGGATTGATAAAGGCAGCCCTTGGGGCAGTGGACGGAGTTTTGGCGGATCAGTGGAAGGAGTTTTTTTATTGCGATTCCTTGGATGCGGACACCCTTGTGGCAAAGGGTTCGAAGCGCATCAGCTCGAAGGGGCGCAGCTCCAACACGGAGGGGGAAGATAACATCATCTCCAACGGCTCCGTCGTTTCGGTGAACAATGGGCAGTGCATGATCATCGTCGAGCAGGGCAAGGTGGTGGAGATCTGCGCCGAGCCGGGGGAGTACACCTATGACAAGTCCACGGAACCCACGGTGTTCGAGGGCGACCTGGGAACCAGCCTGATGGAAGTGTTCCGGCGCATGGGCAAGCGGTTCACCTTCGGTGGGGACACCGGGAAGGATCAAAGGGTTTATTATTTCAACACCAAGGAGATCATGGGGAACAAGTACGGAACCCCACAGCCCATTCCCTTCCGCATCATCGACGCATCCCTTGGGCTCAATGCAGTGGTTTCCATCCGCTGCTTTGGCGAGTACAGCTACCGGCTGGTGAATCCGATCCTCTTCTACACGAATGTCTGCGGAAACGTGGAGGGGACTTATGACCGAAGCGAGATCGACGGCCAGTTGAAAACGGAGCTTCTCACGGCTCTGCAGCCGGCCTTTGCCCAGCTCTCGGGCAAGGGCATCCGCTATGACGAGCTTCCGGGACACACCATGGAGATCGCGGAGGCCCTCAACAATGTGCTGGATAAGCAGTGGGGCGAACGGCGGGGCATTGAGGTGGTATCCTTCGGCGTTTCCAGCGTCACGGCGGATCCGGAGGATGAGAAGAGGCTCAAGGATCTCCAGTTTTCAACGCCCCTCACGAATCCCGCCATGGCGGCGGCGCGCATTGCCGGCGCACAGGCTCAGGCAATGCAGGATGCCGCGAAGAACGAGGGCGGCATGGGGGCCGTGGGCGCTTTCATGGGCATGGGAATGGCGCAGAATGCCGGCGGGGCCAATGCGGGGCAGCTTTTTCAGATGGCGGGAGCCCAGCAGGGACAGGCAGCGGCGCCTCAGCCCGGGAGTGCCGGATGGACTTGCAGCTGCGGCCACGGGGGAAATACGGGGAAGTTCTGCTCGGAATGCGGAAAACCGCAGCCGGCAGGGCCCTGGACCTGTGCCTGCGGGCATGCGGGGAATACGGGAAAGTTCTGTTCGGAGTGCGGAAAGCCGAAGCCGGAAGGCCCTTGGGACTGTTCCTGTGGCACGCAGAACACGGGAAAGTTCTGTTCCAATTGCGGCAAGCCGAGACCATGAGGAAGGAAAAAGGCGTGAGGATCTATGGCAAATACGACAGTCAGCTATAAATGCCCCCATTGCACCGCTCCTTTGAACTTTCAGCCCGGAAAGGAAACCATCTCCTGCGAGTACTGTGGGACGGAGTTCGAGACGGCGGCCATCAAGGCGCTCTTCGAGCGGGAACAGGAACGCGCAGCCAAGGCCGCGGAAGCGGAGCAGGTATCCTGGGACACGTCGGGCGCAGGGACGGAGTGGTCCGATGAGGAAGCGGGCGGCCTCCAGAAGTTTACCTGTTCCTCCTGCGGGGCCGAGCTTGTCTGCGATGAGAATACCATGGCCACGGAGTGTTGTTACTGCGGCAATCCCACCATGATACCCTCCCGGTTCGAGGGGGCGTTGATGCCGGATTACGTCATTCCCTTCCAGAAGACGAAGAAGGAAGCCGTTGCGGCTCTCAAGGAATTCTACAAGGGAAAGACCCTTCTGCCGAAGGCATTTACGGCCAATAACCGGGTGGAAAACATACAGCCCATGTACGTTCCCTTTTGGCTTTTTGACTCCAAGGTCTTTTCCACGGCTTCCTTTCGTGCGGAAACCGACCATATCTACGATACTCCCGACGAAACCATCACGGAGACCAGGGTGTATGCCTGCGAGCGGGCCGGAAGCATGGCGTTTCGGAGCATTCCGGTGGACGGCAGCAAGAAGATGGACGACAGCTATATGGAGTCCATCGAGCCCTTTGATTACAGCAATCTGGCGGAGTTCAACGGAGGGTATCTTGCGGGGTATCTTGCCGACCGATATGACGTGGATGCGGAGGAATCTGTGCCCAGGGCCGACAAGCGCATGGAGAGCAGCTCGGTCGGCGTGCTGCAGGGAACGGTGACGGGATATGACAGGGTTTCCCTGACGGATCACGTGGTCTCCAAGACGGAGGGAAAGGTGACTTACGCCCTGGCGCCGGTATGGATCCTTACGACGCGGTATCAGGGAAAGCCCTACACCTTTATGATGAACGGCCAAACGGGGAAGATGGCGGGCAGCCTGCCCTATGATAAGGTCAAGTCGTGGCTGTACCCGGGAGCGGCGGGATTGATCGCTGCGCCTTTCATCTATTATGTGTTGAAAGTGTTCATGGCATAGGGAAAAGGTATGGAAAGGAAAAGCATAGTTTTTATTGCATTGACGCTGGCGATTCTCTTCGCGTTTCCCGTTTTCGCGGCGGGAAAAAACCAGGGAGCGAGTTCCCATCCCGGCGTGGATGCAGGGAAGCGCGCAAGCCTGATCCGCGTCGATCCGGGGCTTCAGGTTCTCGGCAAGGAAGAGCGGAAGGCTTTGGAGAAACGGCTGGAACGATTGAATGAAACATACGATGTTCATGTGGGCATGATGTTTCTTGAGAAACTGCCTCCGGGAAAGAGCGCCGAAACGGTGGCCAAGGCCGCCGCAGAGGGCAGTGGTTTTGAGGGCGGCGCCAACGGAAGCATGGTGCTTTTGGTGGCGGTGGGATCCCGTGATTACTATGTTGCTACGGGACGCTACCTGAACCGCATCATCACGACCGGGGAAGGCGTACCGTACATTTGCGACGAGATACTGCCGTATCTCCAGGACGATGACTTTCCCGGCGCGGCGGAG
>CAMIWP010000056.1 GCA_946402475.1 uncultured Selenomonadaceae bacterium | reverse complement strand
CCGGGAGAACTTCGCCATGCAGGAGGATCACCTCGCCCTGAAACGCGAGGCCTTCTATCATGTCCTGAGCCTTGTGGGCCTCCACGGAGGACACGGGGAGGAGGCCGCCCGCTATGCGCTTCTCGCTTGGGAGGCGGAGCTGGGGGAAGAAAAGAAGGGGCACAGCCGATGGATTCCGCCGAAGAGCCGTTCCGTGCTGGAGTTCGCCTGCGGCAACGGGGAAACGGGGGCCGCCTTTCGCCGGATCCGGCCCGACTGCCGCTACGCGGGGGCGGATGCGGAGGCGGGCTGTTCCGAGGCGATTCCCGCCTCTCCCGGGACCCTGGACTTTTCGGCCCGGGGCCTTGCGGATGTGGACTGCATCATCTACCCCGACCGCGCCCTTCGGGACATGACGACGAAGTGCCTGCGGCGCAATCTGGAGCATCTCTCCCCCGGGGGACAGGCGATCTTTCTACTGGAGAACATGGGGTATTTCCCCGATGGGATGGAGACGCTGGCGGGAACAGCGGACCATCGGCGAAGGAGCGGGCTTTCCATGGAGGGGCTCCGCCGGTTGATCGGCGGGGCGGATCTTGAGATCCTTTCGGTGGAGCCCGTTTTCTCGGAGGGGGACGGGAAGGAAAGGGAGCGGGAGGAAACCAAGGCCCTGCTGGAAGCCTTCTCCCGATGGTGCAAGTCCACGAAAACGAGACTCTCCGGGGAGAGGGATCCCTGGGCGGTCCGCTACGCGGTGAGGGCTGCCCGGAAAAAGCCGGAGCGGGAGATCCTCATCCAGGCCATGGAGGGAGATCCCCTGCGTTCGGGCCGCGTCCGGGTGGAGGAGCCCCTGCAGTTCCTGGGGACGATCCCCGGGGTCACCTGCCGCATGAGCCGGGGAGAGCTGGCGTCGGACGATCGGGAGAAGGTGCTCCTGCTCCAGAAGCTCCAATCTGGCAGCGAGGAACATGCCTTGGGGCAGATCGCCGCCATTCGTCGGGAGGGGTATCTCTGCATCTATGAGACGGACGAGCATCCCTTCCTCCGGAAGGAGGGCTATGAGCGCTCCGCATTTTTGGATCTCGTGGGCGCCCATGGGATCCAGACATCGACCCCGGCCCTGGCGGAGGTCCTGCGGGAGTACAATCCTCACGTGAAGGTCTTTCGCAACGAATTGGGGGAGCTGCCGCCCCGGCGAAAGCGTGACGGAGCGCCCGGGGTGAACATCTTCTTCGGCGCATGGGACCGGGAGGCGGAGGGAAGGGAGATCCTCCCCATCCTCAACGAGCTGATGGGAGAATACGGAGATGCCATCCGATTTACCGTGCTGTCGGACGGGGCGTTCTTCCGGGGGCTGGAAACGAAGCGCAAGGAATTCATCGGCAGGGATGCCTACTGCGGCGGGAGATTCGTTCCTTATCCCGTCTACCGGAAGGCCTTGACCGAGGCGGACATCGTCCTGTTGCCCCTGCGGGATACTCCCTTCCACCGCATGAAGAGCGATCTGAACTTCCTGGAGAGCGCGGCCTGCGGTGCGGCGGTCCTCGCTTCTCCCGTGGTCTACGGCGAAACGGTGCGGGACGGGGAGACGGGCTTCCTCTTCCGGGACGGGCGGGAGTTCCGCCAAAAGCTCGCCCTTCTCGTCAAGGATGGGGAGCTGCGGCGCAGAATGGCGGACGCGGCCTATGACTACGTGCGGAGGGAGCGGATGCTCTCCCGGCACTACGAGGAGCGGCTGGCCTGGTATCGGGAGATGCTGGACCGGCGGGAGGAGCTGGACCGGGAGCTTGGGAAGCGACTGGAGAGATTCGCCGAGGCGTTGCCCCGGGAAAAGAAATGAGGATGGAGGAAAGGCCGATATGGAAAATTCGCCGAAGGTTTCCCTGATTGTTCCCGTGTACAACGGGAGGGAGTATGTCCAACGATGCTTCGGGAGCATTGCCCGGCAGACTTTCCGGGCGTTCGAGGTCATCGTGGTGGACGATTGCTCCGACGATGGCAGCTTGGAGCACATCCGGGACTTCTGGCCGCAGGACGCTCCCCCCTGTGTCCTGCTGCGGAACGAGAGGAACGAGGGCCCCGGCGCGTCGAGGAACCGGGGCATAGAGGTTGCCCGGGGGAAGTATCTCGGCTTCGTGGACAGCGACGACGCCATCGCTCCCGAGTACCTTGCCACCCTCTTCCGTCTGGCGGAGGCGGGGAACGACTACGCCGCCTGCGGCACCCGAAAGGTGTTCCAAAACGGCACATCCGCCTCTTACACGGACAATGAGCTCTCCTGCAGGGGATGGAGGGAAATCCTGGATTACATTGAGAAGCGCATGTTCAACCTGGCCACTTGTGGCTCGCTCATGCGTGCTTCCATCGTGAGGGAACACGGCATCCGCTTTGCCAAGGGAGGCTACGAGGATGTGTTCTTCAACTTCCGGGTGCTGATGTACTGCCGAAGGGCCGTTACGGTGGGGGATATGCTCTACGATTACTACGATCGGGAGGGCAGCCTTTCCAAGAGCGCCGTTGGCGGGAACTGCGATTATGCGGAGGCCTTCTGCACCATCCTCCCCCTTGTGGAGGAGTTCCTGTCCGCCGCCGGGAAGGAAATCGGCATGACCGGGGCGGATGCCATGCGGGCGAGGAAGTTCTTCCTCCGGCTGGCTCTTCAGCGGCTCAGGACCACGGCAAAGCAAATGGGAGAGGAACGTTACGGCGAATGGCTGGCGCGGGAGTTGAAGAAACATTTCGGCGGGGGAGCGGCCTCCCTGTATCTCTCCACGATTGCCGAGCTCTATCGGGACAACAGCGACATGGAGCGAATCCGCAAGTTGTCCTATCTCTTGCAGCAGCGCGATGCGCAGATTGCCTTGTACGAGGATGTCCTGCCCTCCCTCAAGGTGCTTCAGCGAAAGAAGCGGATGATGGAGGGGATTTTGAGCGTGGTGGATGCGCCGCTGGACGTGTTCCCGCAGCAGGCATGGTACAGGGAATACTGGCAGTTGGTGGGAAGGCCCTTGGACTTCCCGGGCATGGAGAAATGGCTGGCCCGCTTCCAGGAGAAGACCGTCGAATGGATGGAGGGAAAGACCCCTGTGCAACGTCAGTTCGGCGCACTGGCCCTTCTTCTTTGCGCTCCCCTTGCCGAGGTCCGTCCCTACCTCCGGACGGACCTTTGGCCGGAACGCCTCCGGGCGGATCTCCGGGTTCTGGAGGCATGGGAGTCTTTGCGGAATTGACAAAAATGCATCGGGTGCGAATACCTCCTGCCTCGTTGAAACGCTGATGGGAATATTTTGCCTCTGGCAAAATTTGAACAATTGCGTTATTGGAACAACTGCGTTATAATATCTAAAAGATAGGGACATAAGTCTCAATAAAAGGAGGTAAATGTATGCCGGAGAAGAAGAATCACCCGTATCACGAGCTGGACATGATGGTGACGGGCTATGGGAAGCGGGGACTGTGCACTCTGCTCTATTGGTCGGATGGAACGGAGGAGGCGGTGGATCTGAAGCCGGATACAGTCTTGAAGCGGATCGCGGAACTCTATGGGAAAACGCCCCAGTCGGTACGGCGGCAGTGGCGGATCGTCCAGAAGGCGACGGCGGAGAGGCCCTTCGGGAAGATGGCGGTTCTTCCCATCAGCCCGGGCATCATTCTCATGCCGGTGAAGCTGGCCAGGAAGATGGTGGGGCGCGACTCGGCCATCGGTTATGTGAATCTTGCCCAGCCGCTCCAGTTCCTTGAGGATAAGGACGGAAACGGCGCCAGGAGCAGGATCTTCTTCCGAAGGAGCGAACACGTGCTGGATACGGTCTGGACCTGCCGCACCCTCAGAAAGCACTGTGTGGCGGCGAGGATGTTCTGGTTGGAAACGGAGCAACGCCACGCGCGGGAACGCAGCCTCACGGAGCGGGCCCAGGTTTATTTGAACTGGTACGCCAATTGAGAGAGCAGGGGCGTATCATTCGAATTCTTGCTTTATAAAGTAAGAAACCGGGCAAGCAGGATCGCCAGGTTATTTTTCGGCAGTCTCTAACCTAAAACCCTAAAACCATACGGAAAGCCATCGTCGGAGGACGGTGGCTTTTTTGACGGTTCCAGCAAGAACCTTGCCGATCCTTTGGGGGATGTTTGTGTTCTGCGGCTCCCCGGAGATTTTTTTCGGAAGGAACGGGGCTTTTTGGTTGCTTTTTTCCCCGCTATGGGGCTCCATGGGCCCTTGTGCGGGGAGCTCATCTCCATGCTACCATGGGTTCAGCGCGAATACATGGGAAGCCGGCTTCCCCAAAGGTTGGGGAAAAGATGACAATTGCAGGAGAAAAGAAATTGCTGGCCGCCGCAGCAGCGGGGAACAAGGATGCTGCGGAACGGCTGATGGAGTCCTACCGTTGGATGATGGTGCGGGCGGCCCACTTCTCCAAGGTGAGGACCATGGCGGAGGATGCTCTGGGGGTGGCACAGCTCGCCTTCCTCCAAGCGATCGGGGGCTATGAGGAGGCTCGGGGAGTGAATTTTGCCGCCTATGCCAAGAGCGTGGTTCACGCAGGGGTGCATCAGTTCTTTCGTCGGGAGCTCCGCCATTGGCAGCATGAGTTCTTTCCGGGTGAGGGGACGGAGGACGCGCCCTCCTTTTGGGAGACGGTGCCGGATGCGCAGGATGCCATGGGCCGCTGGGAAACGGGGGAGGATGTGAAAAACGCCTTGGCCCGGCTTTCGGAGCAGGAACGGCGGGTGCTGGAGCTGACCTTTCTCCGTGGGATGAGCCAGAGAGAGGCGGCGGAGGTTCTCTCCGTGCGTCCCCAGACGGTGAACGATGCCAGGAAACGGGCGCTTCGGAAACTCAGGACGTATTTTGCTCCGGAGGACAGGAGGGGGTGTTTGGCATGAAGGTGTTCATCAATCCGGGACACGCCTTGGGCGGCAATCCCGATCCCGGGGCAGTCAACGGGGCGCTGGGGATCCGCGAGTGCGATATCGCCATGACGGTGGGGAGTCTTGCGGCGAATTTCCTGAGCCTGGCGGGCTATGAGGTGAACCTCCTCCAGAGCGATAATCTCATGGGGGAGGCCTCGGGGCCGAATGTGACGGCCATGGCAAATGCCTGGGAGGCGGATGTCTTCGTTTCTCTTCACTGCAACGCGGGGAACCCCGGGGCAAGGGGGGCGGAGACTTTCTGCTGGGAGAGGGGCGGCCCGGGAGAACGCCTGGCCCGGAGCCTCCAGCAGTCCGTGTGGGAAACCTTGGCGGCCTTTGACGGGGAATTCCCCGATCGCGGGGTAAAGGTCAGGAAAGATCTCTGTGTCCTTCGCATGACGAGGATGCCGGCGGCTCTTCTGGAACTGGCCTTCCTCACCAATGAACGGGACGCCCGGCTTCTGATGGAGCACGGCTGTCGGTTGGGGAAGGCCGTGGCGGAAGGGGTGATGGGCTTTCACTGAGAGGATTTTTTGACGGGCGCGGCAGGAAATCCACGATGTTTGTCGAAAAGAGAAAAAGATAGGGGTATCGCGAGGATTCCGAGGGGGCATGGCGCTGCGTCATGCCTCCCTTTTTGCAGGGGCGTTGCGCTTTGCCGCATGCGGCTCTGCCGGCGATGGCCCGCGGTGCGAAGAGGAAGGAGAGATGTACATGAAAGTCATGATGATCAACGGGTCGCCCCACGCAAAGGGGAATACGTTTCTGGCCCTTTCGGAAATGAAGAAAATATTCGAGGCCGAAGGAATCGGGACGGAAATGGTTCACGTGGGGAACAAGGACATCCGGGGCTGCATTGCCTGCGGCGCTTGCGCCGCCAAGAAGAAATGCGCCTTTGACGACCTGGTGAATGAAACCGCTCCCATATTCAAGGAGAGCGACGGCATTGTCATCGGCAGCCCGGTCTACTATGCCTCGGCCAACGGCACATTGATTTCCTATCTGGATCGCTTGTTCTTCAGCACCCAGATGGGACAGTGCTTCGACAAGACCATGAAGGTGGGGGCCGGTGTCGTCATCGCAAGGCGGGGCGGACTTTCCGCCACCTTTGACGAAATCAACAAGTATTTCACCATGAACAGCATGGCTGTGGCCTCCAGCCAGTACTGGAACAGCGTCCACGGCATGGAGCAGGGGGAAGCCGCCAAGGATGGGGAAGGAATGCAGACCATGCGCACTTTGGCGCGGAACATGATCTTCCTGATGAAGAGCATCGCCCTGGGCAAGGAGAAATACGGCCTGCCGGAAAAGGAAGAGTGGATTCCCACCCATTTCATTCGGTGAGGCGGCGGAAGGCTCACATGGAGCCCCGTCATTTCCACGCAATGACGAGAATGTCCTGCCCTATACACTATCCCTTTTCATTTACAGTGCATGGCAGAAGTACAGGATTCTTCGCGGGTAAAATTTTCCACGAAAAAAAGCCATACAGAGAAAGGACAGAATCCCGAGCATGGAGAATGATTTCGAATACGATTTGGCAGTGGCAGCAATCGCAAAAGACGAGGCACCATATATTGAGGAATGGCTGGATTATCACATTGCTGTCGGCGTAGAATATTTTTATATTTATGACAATGACAGCAGCGATCATTTGAAAGATGTTCTTCAGCCCTATATTGAAGCAGGAAAAGTCGAATACATATACTATCCTGGGAAATATCGGCAGATGTCTTCCTATAACGATGTTATAAGAAAACATAAATTTGATGTCAAGTATATGGGTTTTATTGACATTGATGAATTTATACTCCCGCTTCAGGAAGAAAGCATATTGGATATCTTGGAAGATATTTTCAAGATTGACGGTCACATTGGCGGATTGGCGATGAATTGTAAATCTTTTGGGTCATCCGGGCACAAGAAGAAACCATCAAAAGGCGGTGTTTTAGAAAATTATCAACACAGGGCTCCGGATGGTTATGATTGGTCAAAGTTTCCGTGGAAATGGGATGCACATGTTAAGACCATCGTTGATC
>CAMIWP010000055.1 GCA_946402475.1 uncultured Selenomonadaceae bacterium | reverse complement strand
TGACGAACGACGCGTTTACCTTGTCGATCAGGAAAACACGGAAGCACTTCCCGGATTCTCCTATATGTCGCTCAAGGAGATCCGCCGGAAAATGAAAGAGCCGCGCTTCTATATGTATGCGGCTTATACAGCGTGGCATTTGGCAACGTGGTATCGAGACAATCGCTTTTGCGGACGCTGCGGGCAGAAAACCATCCATTCGACAAAAGAACGGGCCATGGTATGTCCCAAATGCGGCAACATCATCTATCCGCGCATCGTTCCGGCTGTCATAGCAGGCGTTATCAACAGGGATAAAATTTTGATGACGAAATATGCCAATCGTGACCTTCCGTTTTATGCTTTGGTTGCAGGGTTCGTGGAAATCGGCGAGACCTTAGAGGAATGTGTTGCACGGGAAGTTATGGAGGAAACCGGCCTTCGGGTGAAAAACATTCGTTATTACAAATCCCAACCTTGGGGCAATGTACAGGATGTTCTCATGGGCTTTTACTGCGATGTGGACGGAGAACCCATCATACGCATGGACAAGACAGAGCTCAAGGAAGCTGTATGGGTAAGTCGGGAAGATATCCAAGGACAAGCTGACGATTGGAGTCTCACCCATCACATGATGATGACCTTCAAAGAGGGGAGAGAACCGAAATCAGGGGAATCGATGAAGGTGAAGATCATGCAATCGTCGGCGGATCATCCATGTTCCTGTCGAGAATAGAAAGGAATCGGGAGGAAATCGTAAGAAGAAACGAGGAGAGGAAAAGGCTTATGAATCTGACACACATCCATCATGTGGCTGTTATCGGGAGCGACTACGAGAAGAGCAAGCATTTCTATGCCGATCTGTTGGGATTGGAAGTCATAAGCGAGCATTATCGTGAGGAGCAGAAGGATTGGATCATTTATCTGAAGCTTGTGGATGCGGTACTGGAACTTTTCATCAAGGAGGGTTGCCCTCCAAGACCCGGTTGGCCGGGGCAGGAGGCCTACGGACTGAGGCATTTGTCCTTCCGCGTGGATTCCGTGGAGGAGACGGTAAAGGAACTTCATGCCGTCGGAATCGAAACGGAACCGATTCGAAAAGACATCTTCACCGGTGAGAACATGACCTTCTTCCATGATCCGGACGGTCTGCCCATTGAGCTTCATGAGTGAAGTAATTGGCTAAATTTTTCCCGAAACATGTCATAACACAATGGTTCCGGTTTTGCGCTATAGGCAAAACCGGAACCATTGTGTTATACGAGGGGGGAGCTTTCGCGTCGGCCGATCGGTCAGGGGATCGTCACCCTGACCACCGTTCCGCCTCCCTCCCGGGGTTCTATCGTCAGTTTGCCGCCGCACATCATGGAAAGCCGCTGCCGTATGTTCGCCAAGGCAATATGCGGCTCCCGTCCTGCGCCTGCGTCCGCACTAGGCCATCCCTGGCCGTCGTCTTCCACGACGATTTCGCTGCCGGAGTCCGTCCGGCGGGTCCGGATGGAGATGCGAAGGGGGGCGCACTCCGGATCCATGCCGTGCTTGACGGCATTTTCCACGATGGGCTGGAGGGTCAGGGGCGGCAGGCGGAACTCCTTGTGCGGCGTATCGTAGTCCACCAGGAGGCTGTCCTCGAATTGAACCTGCTCCACGGCGAGATAAGCCCGGGTGTGCTCCAGTTCGTCGGAAAAGGGAACGGTATTCTCGCTGGCGATGGCCGTGAAGTTCCTGCGGAGGTAGGCGGTGAAATCCAGCGTGACCTGCTGGGCCTTTTGGGGATCCCGGGCGCAGAGGTAGTAGATGCTCATCATGGCGTTGTAGATGAAGTGGGGCCGCATCTCAAGCACCATGATGCTGGCGCGCTGATGGGCGATTTCCCGCTGCCCCTTCACGTACTGATCGATCTGGTCGTACAGGATGATGGCGAACATGGAAAGGGTGGAGAGAACCATGCCGGTGAAGATGAACTCCGGAACATAGAAAAAGGTGTGGATGATCAAGGCAGCCGCCAGCGGAAGCAGATAGACGAGGAAGGCTGCATGGTACTTGGGAGGCAGCTTGCCGCGCCGTTGGACGACCCCGAGGAGATTGAGCAGCATGGGCATGACCATGAAGGCCATCAACAGGGGGTGCCACGGGCCACGGCAAAATTGATTGTCGGGCGTGACATAGTACAGGAAGGTGGTGAATTGGGCGCTGAGAAGCAGGAGGAAGAAGACGCCGCAGGCAAGGAGGACGGCCCGGAACAGGCCGCTCCTTCGCCATCCTTCCCCGCAAGTGTGGAGCAGGTAAGCGGTGAACATGGGCATGGGCAGGGGGAGGAGGAGGTATTCAAAAAAGACAGAGATCCTTTCCACCGTTGCCATGGTTGGGTCTTTATATACCAGCAATTCGATGAGAACGACGACCATGCACAGCAAGAGGGTCGCGAAAAGGGCCATGAAGAAGCGCCGGTTCCATCGATCCTCGGCGGGCATGAGTGCGGCAATCACCAGTCCCAGCGCGGTCAAGGACAGCATCGCGCCGCTGAACCCCAAGCGGACCAGATCTCCCCAGTCGCTCATTCCCATGCACCTCCCGACGAAAAGGGATACCGAAGGTTTTTGAGCTGCTCTCGGATGGCCTCCGGCGTAACCGGCTTCAAGAGAAAGCCGCAGGCCCCGGTGCTCCACGCGTCAAAGGCGTATTCGCTGTAGGCGGTCAAGTACACCACATTGGTGCGGGGATTTACGGCAATGAGGGTGCGGCAGAGGTCAAGGCCACTTGTCTTTCCCAACTCGATGTCCAGAAAGGCCAGGGCGACCCGGTTTGCCTTTGCGTATTCGATGGCTTCCGAGGGCCGGGCAAAGCCCGTGATGATGGCGGACGGCATCGCCTCCTCCAGAATGGGCAAGGCTTCCGAGAGGAACATTTTCCTGTCGTCCACCATGATGACATTCGGGGCGTCATCGCTTTCCGCCGCCGCCGAAAGCAGCATATTGACATCAATGCCGAGGCACCCGGCGAGCCGGGAAATCATCACGGCATCCGGCAGGCGGCTGCCGCTTTCCCACCGGGCGACCGTGGAGCGGGTCACGTACATCGCCTCGGCCAATTCCCGTTGGGAAAGCCCTTTGTCGGCGCGAAGTTTTCTCAGGGTTTCTGCAAAGAGTATACGCATGTTCGATTCTGCTCGTTTCTGTTCTCCATAGATAATCTCACATTCCACTTATAGCATAACCACGCAAAGGAGAAAAAGCAAGTGTGACATTCTGGAACTCCCATTGCTTTGAAAAGAAAAAATTGCTAAAATAAAACGGATAGTGGGTTCATACATCACGAAGCGAGGATACGAGGGCAGAAGAACCACGGTTTTTCTGCCCTCCTGTGATTCTTTTACGGTTTCTTCGCATACACCAGAGAAGGGAGCAAAGCGTATGGGATGGATGAGGGGCGCGACGGCAGCCGTCGCGCTGTTGCTTGCCGGAAGTTCGGGGGTCTCGGCCCAAAGGATGGATCTGACGCTGGACGAAGGCATACAAATGGCGCTGAAAAACAACTATGCCATCGAAAAAAGCGCGGCGGATCTCGACAACGCTCATTGGGGCCTGAGGGAAGCGCGGCGGGGCGGAGGCCCTGTCCTGGCATGGGCGACCGAGGCCAATCGCGTCGGCGGAAAGGCTTACAATGAATGGGGTTATAACCGGGAATTTTCCAATCGCTTGTCCCTCAGCATGCCCATCTACACCGGGGGCAAGCTGACAAACGACATCGAGGCGGCGAATCACGGGCTGAATGCCGCCCACCTCGCCCTGGAGCGAACCCGGCAGGAGGTCCGCAACACCGTTTCCAGGGATTACTACAATGTCCTGAGATGCCGTAGCCAAGTGGAAGTCTACCGGGAGTCCGTCAACAATCTTCAGGCCCATCTGGACAACGTAAATTCCAAATTCCGGGCGGGAACGGTGCCCCAGACCGATGTTCTGAGCTCCGAGGTCTCCCTGGCCCAGGGCAAGCAGCGTCTGGTGACGGCGCAAAACGACTACAACATCGCCGTGGCCACCCTCAACAACGATGTGGGCTTGCCCACGGAGACGGACACCAACGCCCGGGACAGCCTGGGCTACGAAGCGTACAGCCTGCAGCTTGACGACTGCGTGGCCTATGCCCTGGCGAACCGCCCCGACCTGTTGCAAAGGGAATACGCCCTTCGCCAGAGCAAGGCGGCCATGAATTCGGCCAAGGCGGGGATGCGTCCGAAGGTTGACGCGGGAATCCGGCGCAATTTCGCGGGGGACGCCCCCTTCAAGACGAATTCGGATAATTCCGACAGTTGGAGCGTGGGCATATCGGCGAACTGGAACATCTTTGACAACCAGGTCACGGCGGCCCAGGTGAATCAGAAAAAGGCGGAGGTCCGCCGGGCGGAGGCGGAGCTGTCGGATCAGCGCAACGCGGTACGGCTGGATGTGCGCACCGCCTTTCTGAGCCTCCAGGCGGCGGAGGAGAACATCAAAACCATGCAGGAAGCCCTGTCCAAGGCCCAGGAGGACTACCGCATCGAAATGGTGCGCTATACCGCCGGTGTGGGAACGAACCTTGAGATCATGGACGCCCAGGACAAGCTGGTCGCCGCGAAGGGCGACTATATCTCCGCCCTTTACAGCTACAACAAGAGCAAGGCGGATCTGGACACGGCCATGGGCTTGCCGACGGAACTGGACGTTGCTCCCTATCGGGAGGCCCTGGCGAAGGATTCGGCGGGGAAGGACGCAACAGGGGACGAAAAGAAGGAGTGACAAAGTATGCAGTCATGGAAAAAGGCAAGCAGTCTGCTGGCAGCCGCCGGACTGATGGCAAGCGTGTTCCTGGCCGGGTGCGGCAGCGAGGAGGCGCCTGCGGCGGAAAAGACCCCGGTCAAGGCGATGCAGGTTTTGCGGAGGGATACGCCCGTATCCTACGGCTTCCCGGGACACTTGCAAGGCCGGGAAGAAGTGCAGGTGCATGCCAGGGTATCGGGTAGTGTCCTGGAGAAGTATTTCAATGGCGGGGATATGGTTTACGCCGGTCAGCCTCTCTTCCGGCTGGATGCCCGGCAATACGAAACGGCGGTTATCGAAGCCCAGGCGCAGCTGCACCGGGCGGAGTCCGATTTGAGAAATGCCAGGGAAGACCTGGCCAGGGACGAGATCCTGTGGCAGGACAAGGCGATCTCCGAGCAGACGCTGACCAACAAGCGCGCCGATGTGGACGGCTATCTGGCTACGGTGGAATCGGAGCAGGCGGCCGTGCGCAAAGCCCAGGAAAATCTGGACGATACCGTGGTCTACTCTCCCATGGACGGCAGGACGGCCGTGGATGATGTGGCCGTGGGAACCTATGCGACGGCGGGCACGACGAACCTGGTTACCGTCGGGACAATGGATCCCATTTTTGTGCAGTTCAGCATCAGCGAAACGGAATACCTCAATCTTTTGGCGGAAGCCATGGAAACAGGTTCCCTGCCCAAGGAGGGGGAATACCAGCCTCCCAAAATCAAGATCACCCTCAGCAACGAAAAGGAGTATCCCTACGAAGGGGAAATCGTGACGGCGGATCGCGCCCTGTCCGATCAATCCGGCTCCCTCACCATCAAGGCCCTGATGCCCAATCCCCATGGGGTTTTGCTTCCCGGCATGTTTACCCAGGTGCATTTTGTGGGAGTCGTGGAGAAAGATGTCTTGCTCGTGCCGCAGCGGGCCGTGCAGCAGCTCCTGGACGAAGCCTTTGTGCTGGTAGTGGGTGAGGACGGGAAATCGGTTTCCAAAAATGTGAAGCTCGGAGAGAAAGTGGGCAGCTACTACATCGTGAAAAGCGGTCTCTCCGATTCCGACATCGTGATCGTGGAGGGTTTGACGAACCTGCAAAGCGGCGCGGAGGTTGCCGTTACCATGGTGACGGCGGAGGATATGGGCTTCTCCGTGAAAGAAACCTCGGAAGTCATGGATAAGTCCTGAGGGAGGCGATGAGTCGTGGCACGTTTCTTTATTCATCGTCCCATTTTCGCTATTGTCATCTCCATCATCATCGTTATCCTTGGCACAGTCTCGGGTCTGAACCTTCCGATTGCGCAGTATCCGCAGATTACGCAACCTACCGTCTCCGTGAGCACCAGTTATACGGGGGCCAATGCCAGTGTTATCAACCAGACGGTGGCTCAGGTCATCGAGCAACAGGTCAACGGCACACAGGGCATGGATTCCATGAATTCCAATTCCGATGATACCGGAACCTATGAGCTTACCGTCAAATTCGAGCTTGGCACCAACAGCGACATAGATGCGGTCTTGGTACAGAACAATGTTTCCATAGCAAATGCCAGCCTTCCCTCGGACGTTCAGGCTGTGGGGGTCACCACCAAGAAATCCTCCAGCGACATGGCCTATATGTTTTCCATGTACTCTCCCAACGGCACCTTCAAGCGTACCTTCATTATGAATTACGCCAATATCTACATCATCGACGCCCTTAAGCGCATCAAGGGTGTGGGAGACGTGAGCACCTTCGGTTCGGATTACGCCATGCGGGTCTGGCTCAATCCTGCCCGTCTGTCGGATCTGGGCCTCACGGTGGGAGATGTGGAAAATGCCATCCGGGAGCAGAATGTGCAGGCTCCTGCCGGAACCATCGGTCAGATGCCCACCCCCATGAACCAGGAAAAACAGTACACGGGCAGCGTGGAAGGCCGTCTCATCACGCCGGAGGAATTCGGTAATGTCATCTTGAAGGCAAAAGGCGATGGCTCCTATGTTCGCATCAAAGATGTGGGACGTGTGGAGGCGGGAGCCAAAACGACAGCCCAGATTTCCGATACCAACGGCGCGCCCAGCGCAGGATTCGGCATCAAGCTCACCGACGATGCCAATACCATGGAAACCATTGCGGAAGTCAAAAAAGTGTTAGAGGAGGCATCGAAAAGCTTCCCGGACGATCTGGTCTACAAGACCGTCATCGACAGCACGGAGTACATCAACGAGTCCATCGGCGAAGTGGTGAATA
>CAMIWP010000054.1 GCA_946402475.1 uncultured Selenomonadaceae bacterium | reverse complement strand
TTGGCTCCTGCACCACGGCTTTCGCGTTGGACCTCCACATTGGTTTTTCCCTTGCTTTTTTCATCCTCCGCCAAAATGTCCAGACGAAGACTCCTGCCCTGCAAATTTTTGATGGTGGCTTGCGTCGTAACACGCCGCACCGTTAGTTTGACCGGAAGTATAAGGTCAAGCATTAGTTTCGTCCCGTCTACGTTGTTCTCGAAGCATTTTGTGAGAAAATCATCATCCATCAGACGAAAATTCCTGATACGCTCCAAGTCTTCTTCGTGCTGCCTTCCGCGCTCATCCATTTCTGGCATCGACCCCACTATCCTTTTCTACGTCTATCATACCGAAAATTTCCGTTTTTTTCAAGATAGAAAAAGTTTTCATGGATAGTCCGTCCTTTCGCTTAATTTGGGTATGAAAAATAAGCGAAAATCTGCTATAATACTTCGTAGAGAGTTTACAAACACATAGCAAATTTTCTTTTTACCGTGCCAGTTGCCGCTGGCACAAATAAAAAAAGGGGGCTGTCGCACGTAATGACCGTGTGACAGTCCCTTTTTCAGAGGGAAGAGCCTGCCGCAAATGCAGCAGGCTCTTCTCTCATTATTTTGTGTACCTTTTACGTACTCCCAATGCTTCAACAAACCCGCTAAACCGTGTCATTACCGGGTTTCCCTCAGCAGGTCAGCAGGTATGGCAAGCGTCGTAGATCCCGGCCTTCTTGAGCGTTGCCACCACGGTCTCGCCGATATGGGCAACGGTGTCGGCCACTTCAATGCCGACGCCGTTCAGGGCCTTGATCTTGTCCGCTGCGGTTCCCTTGCCGCCGGAAATGATGGCACCGGCATGGCCCATGCGCTTTCCGGGAGGCGCCTGACGGCCGGCGATGAAGGCCGTGACAGGCTTGTCCGGCATGTTCTCCTTGATCCACTTCGCGGCGTCTTCCTCCGCCGTTCCGCCGATCTCGCCGATCATGAGCACCGCTTTGGTCTCGGGATCATTCTTGAAGAGTTCCAGCGCGTCGATGAAATCCGTGCCCTTGACGGGGTCGCCGCCGATGCCCACGGAAGTGGTGATGCCGATACCGGCGTTCATGAGCTGGAAGGCCGCCTCATAGGTGAGGGTTCCGGAGCGGGAAACGAGTCCCACATGGCCTTTCTTCTGAACATTTCCCGGGGTGATGCCGAGCTTCGCCTCCCCCGTCGTCATGATGCCGGGGCAGTTCGGGCCGATGAGGCGGGTCTTCTTGCCCTCCATGTAGCGGCGCACCTTCACCATGTCGAGAACGGGAATGTGCTCCGTGATGCAGACCACGAGATCGAGTCCCGCATCAACGCCCTCCATGATGGAGTCCGCCGCAAACCTTGCGGGAACGTAGATGACCGATGCCGTAGCGCCCGTAGCCGCAACCGCATCCTTCACGGTGTTGAACACGGGAACGCCCTCCACCGTCTGGCCTGCCTTGCCGGGGGTCACGCCGCCCACGATCTTCGTACCGTAAGCCAGCATCTGCTTCGTGTGGAAAGCAGCCTGCTTTCCCGTGATGCCCTGTACAATGACCTTGGTATCTTTATTCACTAAAATGCTCATCGTTTACGGACCTCCTCATGCCTTCTTCGCTTCATTGACGCGCTTTACGATCTCCTCTGCGCCGCCCTCCATCGTCGGTGCCATGATGACATTGGCGATGGGGGACTCCTTCAGGATCCGACGGCCTTCCTCCACATTCGTTCCCTCAAGGCGTACCACCACGGGAACCGGCAGGGACTTGCCGTCCGAGGAGATGATCTTCGCCGCTTCGAGGATTCCCTTGGCCACGAGATCGCAACGGTTGATGCCACCGAAGATGTTGACGAAGATGCCCTTTGCCTGTCCGCCGTCCAGCATGATCTGGAAAGCCTCGGCGATCTTCTCCGGGGAGGAATCGCCGCCCACATCGAGGAAGTTCGCGGGCTCGCCGCCGTAGTGCTTGATGATGTCCACGGTCGCCATGGCAAGACCGGCACCGTTGACCATGCAGGCCACGTCGCCGCCCAGGTTGACATAGTTGAGATCCGCTTCCGCCGCCCGGCGCTCCTTCGGATCCTCCTCCGTCTCGTCCCGCATTTCCGCAACGTCGGGATGGCGGAAGAGCGCGCTGTCGTCGAAGTTCAGCTTCGCATCGAGAGCGATGACATCATCCTCCTCGGTGACGACCAAGGGATTGATCTCGGCGAGGCTGCAGTCCTTTCCGATGAAGGCATTGTAGAGGCAGACCATGAGATTCGATACCTTTCGGATGGCAGGCTGGGGGAAGTTCATGGCATAGGCCATGCGGCTGGCCTGGAAGGGGGCGAGGCCGACGACGGGGTCGATGTACTCCTTGATGATCTTGTCGGGCTTCGTGGCGGCGACCTGCTCAATGTCCATGCCGCCCTCCTCGGAACCCATCATGACCACGCGAGCCGTCTGACGGTCAATGACAAAGGAGAGGTAGTATTCGTGCTTGATGTTCGGGCAGCCTTCCTCGATGAGGAGACGTCCCACTTTCTTGCCCTCCGGGCCGGTCTGATGTGTCACCAGAGTCTTTCCAAGGAGTTCCTTCGCAAAGCCCTCCACCTCGTTCACGCTCTTGGCGAGCTTCACGCCGCCCGCCTTGCCGCGACCGCCGGCATGGATCTGGGCCTTGACCACCGTGACGCTGGAACCCAGTTCCTTGGCGTTCTTCACCGCTTCCTCCACCGTGAAAGCGGGAAGCCCCTTCGGCACATTCACGCCGTAGGACTTCAGGATCTGCTTGCTTTGGTACTCATGAATGTTCATAAACCTGCCTCCCTGTATATTTCTCAAAAGAAGCGCCGTCCGTAAAAGCCGGCCTTTCCGTCTAGAATAAAGTTTATACTTTTTTCTTGTTTTTGTCTACTATTTCTTATCTATTAAACCATTTGTGTCTTTTATAGTGAAATTGTGACAATTTACCCTCCTCTGCTTCGCCGCAAGAAAAAACAGGGAAATCCCCTGCGTTCCGAGACTTCCCTGCTCTCCTCGTTTATTTTTCCCTGGCCTCTGCGCCCTGCTGCTCCTCCAGTGTCTTCATGAACTTCTCCGCCGGAAGGGGGCGGGAGAAATAATACCCCTGAATGTCCTGGCAACCGAGGGAAGATATGACATCCAACTGCTGCTTGGTCTCAACGCCCTCCGCGATGACCTGCATCCCAAGTTCCCGGGACAGGCTCATGATGAACTTCAGGATGGCGTTGACCCTCTGGGAATGGCCCGCCTCATGGGAGAAGCTCATGTCCAGCTTCAGCACATCCACCGGCAGGTTTTTGAGCATGCTCAGGGAGGAATGCCCGCTGCCGAAATCGTCCATGAGGACGGCAAATCCCTGCGCGCGGAATTCCTTGATGACCGAGATGATCTTCTCCGGCTCGTCCATATAGGCCGTTTCCGTGATTTCCAGCTTCAGCATCCAAGGCTCCAGCCGATATTTCTCCACCAGGCTCAACATGTACTGCAACAGATCCAGATTGTAGAAATTCAGGCGGGACACGTTCACCGAAACAGGGATGACCGTGCCGAATCTCTCCTTCTGTTCCCGGAGAAATTTGCACACCTCTTCCCATACATAGCGATCCATGCGCACGATAAATCCGTTGCGCTCGAAGAGCGGGATGAAATAGGAGGGAAGGATCGTCCCGATGTCCGGATGGTTCCACCGCACCAGAGCCTCCGCTCCCACGATGCGCTTCTTCTCCACGTTGTAGACCGACTGCATGTAGACGCAGAACTGCTTCTCATGGAGCCCGATCTCCATGTCCCGCACCAGCGTCTGCTCCCGCACCATGACATCCCACATGCTCTCGTCATAGTAGGCATAGCGGGTACCGTAGCTCCCCTTGATCTTGTTGAGGGCCATGTGGGCCCAGTCGCACATCCTGTCCACGGGAAGAAAGGCGTCCTGTACCGGATAGATTCCGGCGAAGAAGCGTATATTGTGGTTGATGCCCAGGGATTTTACGCTGTCATCCAGCCCCTTCATGACGCGATCGATGTCCAGCCTGTCCCTTGGGATACAGATGACGAAGTGATCCGCCTCGAAGCGGGCGCAGACCCCCGCATCCCCCACCATGGCCGGAAAATAGAACCCCGCCGTCGTCAGGATCATGTTCCCCGTCTCCATGTGGAAGAGATCGTTGATGACCTTGAAACAGCTGATGTCGAAATAGACAATATCGTAAAGGGTATCCCGATTTCCTTGCATGAACTCTGCGGCCTTGCGGTAGAAGGTCTCCCGATTGTAAAGCCCCGTGAGAGGATCTGTCTCCATGGAGCGCTGCATCTCCACAATCTCCCGATCCTGGGCCACCTGAAGAGCCTTGCGCCATTCGTTCTCATAGCCCCCCAGCACGTTTCGCACCCTGCATTGGACCACCGTGGGATGAAAGGGCTTTGTGATGAAGTCCGCGGCGCCCATCTCCACCGCATTGGCCTCGCTCTCGTAATCGCCGCGGTGGAGCATGGCAACCACGGGAATTTCGTTCATCCCCGAGGTATGCTTCATGACGGTCATAAGATCAACGCCGTCCATTCCCGGCATCTCCATCTCCAACAAGACAAGATTCACCCGCCGGGCTCCCACGGCGACAAGCGCCGCGTCGCCATCCGCCACCTCAACTATCTCATAGTCCTCCCGAAAAAAGCCGGCAAGAGCTTCCCGGTTCGCATCATCGGGATCCACAATGAGTATTACCGGTTTTTCATCCACAAGATCGCCTTCTTCCCGCCACATTGGTTTCTAACTGTATTCTATTCAACATCCGGCGGTCTTTTCCCTTCCTCACCGCGATTATTCTTTTGGCTTCAGCAAACCATTTTGATAAGCCAGCAGGAGATTATAGAGATCCGTGATCTCATCCTGGATGGACTTGCCCTTGTCCGTGTCCCCAATGGTCGTGCGATAGTTCTGGAGTTCCACCGTCTCAGACACAGACTCGATGTCCCCGTTGTCCCGGAGGGCCATGCGGACATCGGCGATCTTCTGGTGTTGCAACAGGCGCAGGCCCCGGGAATTGGAAATGAGCGTGTAGCCGGAGATTCCCGTCTTGCTGTGATAAGCCTTGCAGAAACCTCCATCAATGACGATGGCCCTGCCCCCCGCCTTCACCGGAGTTTCCCCTTTCTTCACCTTCACCGGCACGTGGCCGTTAATGATATGGCCGCGCTCCGGCGTCAAGCCGAATTCCGCCAAGACCTTCTCGCAGGTCTCCTCATCATTGATGAGCTTGAAATAAGGATCGTTGGGTTCCTTCCATGTGCTCTTATCCGCCAAAAAGGCCCGCTCAAAGGTGCGGAATTCCCGCCCCGCCACCGGCGAGATCAAGCCGCACCACAGAAAGTACATGAAATCCAGCCCGTCCTGGGTACGGTAAAGATAGGCCTGACGCGCCCGCTGATCCGCATAGTCGAAGTACGCCTTTCCCTTGTATGCCTTTCCCTCAAAGATCACTTCCCGGAAGCTGCCGTCCTCATTCATGGGCATGCAGCCGTGGAACAGGAGATTCCCGTTGAAGCAGGTATAGATGCCGCCCTTTTTGTAGAGATAGTCCACATGACGCTGCAGCACCGCGCTCTCCGTGAAGTAGGAACGCAGATCGTCGATGATGGTCTGCTCCTCCTCCGTCAGGACGTAGGGATCCTTTGTGTTCTCGTCAATGGTGGGGAAGTAAGCGCTCCTAAGCTCATATCGCTTTCCGTCGGCCAGCACGGCGCAAGAAGAACGAAAGTCGATCCGGTCCAGCAGCAATCGGTGGTCCATGCAAAAATCCGGATTGCGGCGAATGAGCTGCCCCTCCAGTTTGAACATCAGCATGGCCGCCGCCTTCTCCGCAGCCTTGATGGGATTGGCATCGGGATAGCTGTGGGTGGCAAAGGTGGTCAAGGACCGCAGGCTAATGCCATAGCCCCGCTCCAGCACATCCGTATTGTTGTAGCGGAGGCTGTTTCGCACCACGGTGGCGATGCAGACCTCGCTGCCCAAGGCCGCCCCCATCCAGAGCACATCGTGATTGCCCCATTGGATGTCCACGGAAGGATGCTGCATGAGAAGGTTCAGAATGGCATCGGGGCGGTTCCCCCGGTCAAAGAAATCCCCCACAATGTGCAGCCGATCCACAGCCAAGCGTTTCACCAGAACAGTGAAGGCGTAGATGAAGTCCTCCCCGCTGTCAATCTGCACGATGGTATCCAAAAGGCGCTTGTGATAGACAAACTGAGCATTGTCCGCCTCCGGTCTCGTGTTCATCATCTCCTCGATCACCGAGGCGTATTTCTCCGGGATGAATCCTTCCACCTTAGACGCGGGGTACTTGTAAGACATGAGCTTGGCGAGTTCCAGCAATTGGGCCAGGTTCCTCCGAAACCACTCCGGCGTCGCCTTGCGCTCCTCCTTCATCTGCTGGATTTTCTCCTTGGGATAGTAAATGGGGGTGCAGAATTCTGCCATCTGTTCCTCCGTGAGCCGCGCCCCGAAGACGTAGTCCACCTTCTCCCGTATGACCCCGGAACAGTTGTTCAGAATGTGAAAAAAAGATGCGTACTCCCCGTGCAGGTCGCTCATAAAATGCTCTACGCCCTTGGGAAGCTTCAACTGGGATTGGAGGTGAATGAGCTCGTTGTAGACTGCTTCCTTCGTGGGGTACTTCTCTGCCATCAGGCGGAGCACTTTGCTGACCTTGCCCTTCTGCTGCGCTGCCATCCGTAACACCTCGCCCTGGTTTTTATGCCTCTATCATGAATGCCTGCCCTATATTCCGCAAATGTTCCCTGAATTCCTGCCGTACCGCCTGTACCTGTGCCGTGCTGGCAGTGCCAAGAGTCAACCCGTCCATCTTCGCATCGAGCATATCGGTTCTGTTCGTCAATGCCTTGATCATCTCGGTATTTTCCTTGACCGTCACACCAAGGGCATCCACCTTTTCCTCCACACGGGAAAGCCTTCTGTCAAGGGATTTCACCTCTTGCTTGAGTCCTG
>CAMIWP010000053.1 GCA_946402475.1 uncultured Selenomonadaceae bacterium | reverse complement strand
GTTTCCTTAAATGCCAAGTTGGGCCCGGGCAACCTCCTCGGCCTTTTCGAATGCCTTGGGAAGGTTTTCCGGCTCCTTGCCTCCCGCCTGTGCCATATCGGGACGACCGCCGCCGCCACCGCCGACCATCTTTGCAACCTCCTTGATGAGCTTACCCGCATGGATGCCCTTCCTAACAGCGGTCTTTTCTGCCTTGACCACAAGATTCACCTTGCCCTCCGCAACAGCCGCCAGGACAACCACGCCGTTTTCCAGCTTTTCGCAAGCCAGGTCGGCAATCTTTCGGAGCTCTTCCATGTCCTTCGCGGAAGCCTTGCCGCAAACGAAGCGGATATCCCCCATTTCCTGCACCGCCATGAGCAACTTCTGGGCATCTGCCTTCTCCTGCATTTCCCGTACCTGCTCCAACTGCTTCTGCATATCCTTCTGCGCCGTCAGCATCTTCTCTGTCTGGGAAGGCACATCTTCCTTCCGAACCTTCAACAGGGAAGACGTGTATTCCAAGAGTTGCATCTCATGGTTCGCATGCTCGATGGCAGCCCTTCCCGTGATGGCCTCGATGCGGCGCACGCCGGAGGCGATGCCCGTCTCACCGACGATCTTGAACATGCCGATCTGCCCCACGTTCTTCACATGGGAACCGCCGCAGAGCTCCATGCTGAATCCCGGGACCCGAACAACCCGCACCACATCGCCGTATTTCTCTCCAAAGAGCGCCATGGCTCCCGCCGCCTTCGCCTCGTCGAGGGACATGTGGGAAATCTCTACATCGATCCCCTTGAGGATCTCCTCATTGACCAGGTCCTCCACATCAGCGATCTGCTGTGGGCTCACAGGCTCAAAATTCGTAAAATCAAAACGCAGTCGCTCCGGGGTTACAAGGGATCCCGCTTGGTTCACCTGATCTCCCACCACCTTCTTGAGAGCGGCCTGCAGAAGGTGGGTAGCCGTGTGATTGCGAGCGGAGGACAGCTTCCTCGCCATGTCTACCTCGATGGTGACTTTATCCCCGACCTTCAAAATACCCTCTTCCACATAAGCGATATGGTACACCGTCCCGTCGGGGAGCTTTCTCGCCGTCTCCACGCGGATGTGTCCCAACTCGCCCACAAGGCGGCCGCTGTCGCCCACCTGTCCGCCGCCTTCCGCATAAAAGGGGGTTGCGTCGAGAATGATGCCCGCTTCCTCTCCATCCTCCAGCGCATCGATCAGCTTGCCTTCCTTCCAGATGGCAACCACCTTGCCCTCTTTGGCTGTGTCATCCACCCTCAGGCTGCTGGTGTCAATGGAGCTCAGATCCGGCACGGCAACGCGCTGGTTCTCCCCGCGAGCGCTGCGGGCCCGTTCCCTCTGTTCATCCATGGCCCGGTCAAAACCTTCCTTGTCCAGGACAAGCCCGTTCTCATGGAGAATCTCATCCGTAAGCTCCCAGGGGAACCCATAGGTATCATAAAGCTTGAATCCGATCTCCCCGGACAGTTCCTTCTTGCCGGAATCCCTGACCTCTTCGATGTGCTTGTTCAGCATTTCCATTCCCTGGGCCAAGGTGGCGGCAAAACGATCCTCCTCCAGGCGGATGACCTTCTTGATGTAGTCCTGCTTCTTCACCAATTCCTGGAAATCCGACGCATCCCTGTAAATGTCCACCACGGCGTCCACGGCACCCTCCAGGAATTTGTCCTTGATGCCCAAGGTGCGGCCGTGACGGATGGCGCGGCGCAGGATACGGCGCAAGACGTAGCCCCGTCCCTCATTGGAGGGCAGAATCCCATCCATGATCATGACCGCCATGCTGCGGGCATGGTCGGCGATGACCTTGAGGGAGACATCCTTCTCCTCATCCGCTCCATACTCCACCCCGGAAACCTTCGACGCATACTCGATGATGGGATAGAGCAGATCCGTCTCAAAATTCGTGCGTTTGTTCTGCAGGACAGAGGCCAGTCGCTCCAACCCGCAGCCTGTGTCGATGTTCTTGTGGGCAAGGGGCTTGTACTCCCCGTCCTCTTGTTTGTCGTACTGTGTGAAGACCAGATTCCAGATCTCAAGGAAGCGATCGCAGTCACAACCCACGCGGCAATCGGGAGAACCGCAGCCGCGCTCCTCTCCCAAGTCAATGTAGATCTCCGAATCTGGACCGCAGGGGCCGGGGCCGATTTCCCAGAAATTGTCCTCCATCCTCACGATGTGATCCTTCGGGAATCCCGGTTGGCGGAGCCAGATCTCCACAGCCTCGTCGTCCTTGGGGTACACGCTGACCCAGAGCTTGTCCTTGGGCAGTTCCGCCACCTCGGTGAGGAACTCCCAAGCCCAGGGGATCGCCTCTTCCTTGAAATAATCGCCAAAGGAGAAATTTCCCAACATCTCAAAGAAGGTTTGATGGCGTGCCGTGCGCCCGACATTCTCGATATCCCCCGTGCGAACAGAACGCTGGCAGGTGGTGATGCGGGTGCGGGGCGGTTTCATTTTGCCGGTAAAAAAAGGTTTCAATGGTGCCATGCCTGCGCCGATCAACAACAGCGTGGGATCGTTTTCGGGGATCAGGGAAAAACTGGGCAGGCGTAGGTGCCCCTTTTTTTCCGCAAAAAACTGCAGATACGCTTCCCGCAACTCATTACCAGTCATATACTTCAAGATTCATCTACCTCCAAGGTAAGGGACTGCGCATCAATAATCGCTTCCTTCTGCTTGTCTAGATCCGCCATAGCTGCGTTGTCAGTCAGGGAATTCACGATTATTTTCGCCCGGTTTCTAAGGAACTGGCAAGAAATAAGTTGTACAGATAGCGCCGACCCCTGTCTCAATATCCCACATAGTATATCACACCAGCCACCGCCTTTCCATAAATTTTTTAGTTCCCCCTCAGCAACAATCCCACCGGGCAATGATCGCTGCCGTAGATCTCGTTGTGAATGGTAGCATCTTCCACCGCTTCCATGAGGCGACTGGACACCACAAAATAATCGATGCGCCAGCCCGCATTCGTCTCCCTCGCCTTGCGAAGATAGGACCACCAGGTGTAAATGCCCGCCCTATCCGGATAAAGGACGCGAAAGGTATCGGAAAATCCCGCATCGAGAAGTTCGTCGAATTTTCCTCGCTCCTCATCCGTAAAGCCCGCATTTCTGTGATTTGTCTTTGGATTCTTCAGATCGATTTCCTCGTGAGCCACATTGAGATCTCCACAGAAGATCACCGGTTTTTTTTCATCGAGCGCTCTCAGATAGCCGCGAAAGGCATCCTCCCATTCCATGCGGTAAGGCAAGCGCTCCAACGCTCGCCTGGAGTTGGGCGCATACACCGTTGTAAAGTAGTATTCCGGGAACTCCAGAGTGATGACCCTGCCCTCATGATCGTGTTCTTGTATCCCGATGCCATAGGACACGGACAAGGGCTCTGACCGCGTGAAAATCGCCGTGCCCGAATAGCCTTTCTTCTCTGCACTGTTCCAATACTGTCTGTAGCCGGACAGTTCAAGGATTGCCTGATCCGGCTGCATCTTCGTCTCCTGAAGGGCGAAGATATCCGCGTTCAATGCGTGGAAGGCTTCCATGAATCCCTTTTTCAGACAGGCTCTCAGCCCGTTGACATTCCACGAAATAAATTTCATCTCATCCATCCTCCCATGAGCAGAAAAATAATTTTGGCTTTTTGAGGGAAAAATAGTATAATATCCTTGATAAAAAGAAGCGTTGATGATTTCATCGACAAATCCATCAGAAAAACATGTGAGGTGCATTCCATGTCAGACAGATCCTATGAATTACATGTAGCAGGGTGCAAGAGGATGTTGCCGATATTGAACATCTCCGACAACCTGGCCATCGCCGCCTTTGTCATACTGGGTGATGTAGAACTGGTGGGGAATTGTGCCAGGGAACTCGCCAAACGGATTCCGCCGGAAACGGAGATCCTCATGACGGCGGAGACCAAGGGGATCCCTTTGGTAGCAGAACTCGCCCGCCAAATGGGAATGAATTGGTACATCACCGCCCGAAAATCCATCAAGGCCTATATGGAAAATCCCCTCATCGTGGATGACGAGTCCATCACCACAAAAGGAAAGCAGATCCTCTGCCTGATGGACGATGACATCGAACGCATCAGGGGAAAGAACGTTCTTCTGGTGGACGATGTCATCAGTACCGGCGGCTCCATGAAGGCATTGAGGGAGTTGGCGGAAAAAGCCGACGGGAAGGTGATCGGCGAAGCCGCAATCCTGGCGGAGGGCGACGCCTCAAAGCGAAAGGACATCATCTACCTTGAGTCCCTGCCCCTCTTCGACGCACAATAATACATGCGGAAGAACGGCCGTCTTGGCGAAAGCCAAAACGACCGTCTTTTCATTTGCTGCTTCCTACGAGAATGTCCGCCAAATCCTCCGGTGCCAAGTCAAAGGTGGAAAGAAGCTCCTTGCTGCTCATCTTTCCGCTGTTGTAGAGGTTGCGCAGGATATCCTTGCGAGCCGCCGCCATTCCCTGGCTGTAGCCCTCTGCATACCCTGCGTCTCCCTGTCCCTGGGCATGATAGGATGCCAACTGCTGCTGTATGCGCTCAATCATGATATCATCTTCGCTTCGCCGTACATCCGGCTTCTTCCAGAGAGAGGACCGATTCACCATCGGAACAGGCTTCGGGGCATTGGCCTGCAGGACGTAGTCTCCGTCCGAAAGCATCTGCCACGTTTCCTGTGCCAACCAGGAACGGCTGAGCACCAGATCCACATTTCGCCTGTCGCTGACCTCATAGAATCGCTCTGCTTCCTGTTGCGTCATGCCACCGCGTATCTTCCTCTGAATCAGCCGTTCCCTGAGATCGACGGGACGAGCCGCAATGAACAAGGTGTAATCCGCAAAGCTGTATATATCCTGCCAACCCGCTTCCCTGAAAAGAAGCCAGTTGCCCTCCAGCAAAATGATCTTTCGGCGGACGGTGATGACCTCATCCACCACATCGTGACGACGACGGTCATAGACGGGCCAGCGCACATCCCCTGTCTTGACGGCTTGGAGCTTGTCCCTCAAGCGTTTGACATCAAAAGTCTCGGGACAGCCCTTCACCTCCGCCATGGGAACGATCCTTCCGTCTCGCTCCACGGAATGGCCGGCGATATAAGAGGCGGGATAGTGAAAACCGTCCAAGCCGATGGCCTGAACCTGTTCGATGCCCTCCCCCATTTGGGACAATTTCTCCAGAAGCAAGGCCAAGGTAGATTTTCCTGTTCCCGGAGGAGCCGCCAGGTACACCAGAATCCGCTGCCGTTTTTTCTGTTGGAGACTCGTCATCCTCCGCAAAAAAGGCAGGAACAGGGAATCAATGGTTTCTTGATTGTACTGTACCTTGTGCGCAAGTCCATTGATCATCAGACGGCAGGTACGCCATAGCTTTTCCGTCATTGTATCACTCCTTGCCAACGTCCGGAAAGGCGGCTGTTTGAAGCAACAGCCGCCTTTCCTCTCATAACGATCATATCATGGCATCGGCCGAACGCACCTTGACCCGATGCATCATAAGCTCATAGCAACGGAACAGATTTCCCAGAACCGTCTGGTTTTCCTGTGGACCATCTGCCCCCTGTGTTGAAAAGAAACGATGGATGTCATCCCTCGCAGCGTAATCATCGTCATCATAAATATCGATCAAGAGCTGCATACTGTCCAGATACCCGTTGCTGCGATCCATGCGAAGCAATCCCATCAACCGGGAATAGAGCTGAGACAACTTTTCCGAGAAATCCTCACAATCCTTTGGCACATGCCTCTTGAAGTGGATGGAAATGATCTGGCCTGCCAAGAGCTTCATGTCTTCCCATCGATCATCGTTCAAGATGTAGCTTCCTCGCATCCTGAGATCCCTCTCGATGGCAGCATAAGCCCGCAACCGTTTCTTCCAGTCAGCAGAAAGAAGATCATGATAGAACCGCTCCATAGGATTTGTCCTGCTCGTCATACCTCTCCTTCACCATCCCCTTTCCCTTGTTCGATCAATATCCACATCTGTTATCATAATATACATTCTACACAGAAGCAAAAATACCTTCCGCCTCGAAGAAAACTTCAACAATTGCCACTGTATACATGTCGCAGATATTTCCCCGCCACATGGCACAGTTCACGAATGCGCGCAACCTCCGTGGCAGGCTCCGCCGCTTGCCATCTTGGAAAATAACGACTGATGTGCAAGGGAATGCCCGGATCCAGGGATGCCAACCATGCAGCCTCATCCGCCATTTCTTCCGGACTGTCATTCCGTCCCGGCACCACAAGGGTCGTCACCTCTACATGACAGCTCCTGGATGCCAAGGCGATCGTCCTCCGCACCGTTTCGAAGTCCCCCTGTATCCATCGGTAAAACTCCTCAGAAAATCCTTTCAAGTCGATGTTCATGGCATCCACATAGGACAGGAGCGCCCTCAGGGGGGCTTCCTCCATCATGCCGTTGGTCACCAGCACCGTGGAGAGTCCCTCCCGCCGGATCAGCTTTGCCGCATCCATCACGAATTCATAGCCGATGATGGGCTCATTGTAGGTAAAAGCCACCCCCAGATTCCCGAGTTCCTCTTTGGAAAGCTCCACAGCCAGTTGCACCAGAGCTTCCGGAGAGATCTGCCGATGGGGAAAATTTTCATTCCCTTGGGAAATCTCATGATTCTGACAAAAAGGACAGCGCAGATTGCAACCAAAGCTCCCCACGGAGAGGATGTATCCACCCGGGTGGAACCTCGCCAATGGCTTTTTTTCGATGGGATCCAATGCTAGGGATGTCACCTTCCCGTAATTGACGGCAGTCACCTTCCCCCCCATATTCCCTCTGCCCCGGCAAAATCCGTGCTGTCCCTCGGCCAGGGCACAGTGCTTCGGGCATAGATCACATACCACCCGTTCCATTGTCATCACGCCCCCATAACAAACTTCCCTTCCGCATCATTCATACGTTGTAAGATGCAAATACCTTCCGCACGTAATTCCGGGCCTTTGTCAGCCCCTTGACAATGGGCTCCATGAGCTTCGGC
>CAMIWP010000052.1 GCA_946402475.1 uncultured Selenomonadaceae bacterium | reverse complement strand
GGCGTGGAAACGGAGCGTGCCGTGGAAGAATTCCAACGGGATCAGAAGCTCAAGGTCACGGGAATCGTGACCAACGCCACTTGGCGGGCTCTTAAGAACGCCAAGGAGAAAAAGAGGAGTGCGCCGAAAGCGCCCGCCTCCGGAACGGACTCTGCTCTCATCTCCAGGGGCAAGACCGTGCCCAACAACACATTGATTCTGGATAAAAGCAAGGTGAGAAATCTCATCGCCACGGCGAAGAAATACATCGGCACCCCGTACAGTTTCGGCGGAACCACGCCAAAAGCCTTTGACTGCTCGGGCTACCTCCAGTACGTCTTTGCCAAGAACGGCCTCGCCATTCCGCGACTGGCAGATGAGCAATATCTGCTGGGAAGGAGCACGAAAAGCACCAAGCAACTGGTTCCCGGTGATCTGGTCTTCTTCTCCACCTACGAATCCGGTGCATCCCACAGCGGCATCTACCTGGGGGACGGAAAGTTCATTCACGTTTCCTCCAGCAAAGGGGTCCGTATCGACGAGCTGTCCAGCGACTACTGGAAGGCACGCTACTACGGCGGCAGGCATATCGTAAAATAGCTTCCATTTCCTTGAAAGGAAAAATTTCTTCTGCGCTGTAGTAGGACCAACTTATTTTACTCCAGTTCCTAAAAAGGCCGGAGTCTCCTTTCCACGAGACTCCGGCCTTTTTCACGCAAAATCAAATGGGCAGTTCCAATTCCCTGGCCCTCTGTTCCACGGCGAACTCCGGAACGCCAAACTGGGCGCCCAGATTCTTGCACACGGCTACCCGATTGGGAATTCCCTTCATGGCTCTCTTGAACTTGTCGAGAAAGAAATCCCGGTTCATGAGAAGGGCACAGGTGAGCCGCATGGCATCGTCGTCCTCCCTGTGCAACACGCTTGCAGTGAGATGGCTTTCATACTGGCCCTCCAGATCCTTGTGCAGGGCATAGAAGGCCACTTGATAGGCCGTTGCGAGGCGCTGCTCCTTTTCATCCTTGCTGGCGTTGACGGAAATGATGCTGTTCATCCGATTGGAAAGACCGTTCTTCTCAACGCCGTTGAGGATCATGGAAGAGAACTCGCTGTGGGGAAGATTCAGTGCCGGAACCACCTGAAGATCCTGGGATGCCACCAATCTCGACACGACGGGCTTGAAACAAGGGTCGATACCCGCCTCCTCCAACATCCGATCCGCCAGGTTTTGTATTTCAATACGGGATTTTGCCATATCCATCCTCCACTTTCCACTCCTGATTTATTCCAATGAGTTCATCCAATAAATACCTTATGGATATATTCTACGCAAGCCCCATCTTTCCTGCATTCCTCATAAAAAAAAGCCATCTGCCGAAACAGATGGCTTTCCCAACCGAAACTTACCGCTTCATGTTGATGACGGTCTCCAGCATCTCGTCGCCCACCGTGACGATCTTCGAGTTCGACTGGAACCCGCGCTGGGTGATAATCATGTCCGCAAACTCGTTGGCCACGTCCACGTTGGACATCTCGAGGGCCGAAGGAGTGATCGTGACGCCGAGATCCGCAGCGGTCTTGATGTTGGCCGTACCGGAGTTGTTGGATTCCTGATAGAGGCTGTTGCCCGTCTTGGTAAGGCCCGTGGCGTTAGTGAACTGGGCCACCGCCACTTGGGCCTCGCTTTGTCGCACGCCGTTGGTATAGACCCCTGTGATAACGCCCGAGGAGTCGATCTGGATGCTCTTGAGGGTACCGGCGGCATTGCCGTCCGACGTGCCGTTCACCGTATTATTCCCGGCGAATTGGGTCAAATTGGAGAAGTTAATGGTCAGGTTCTGCTGTGCCATTGCCGAGGTCGCCGCCACCGGCACCAAACCGGACGTCTTCCCAAGCGCTCCGCTCGTGACGGTCATTGCCGCCGTGGATGCCGCAATGGAACTTGCTACATTAAATCTTCCCGACGTCGTGAACTGTATCTTCGCCACATTCATTTCCACAGTAGTCAAAGTGCCATTCGGCTCAACGAAGCTGTAGGAGGATTTCACACCCGTAGAGGCGCTGGTTGCCCCGATTGTCGATACCCAAGTGTTGGTATCCAAGGAGACCTGCCACACGTCGGTGGATGTGACAATAGACCCGCCAGGCGCTGTAGTGGAGGGTGTCACCGTGCCCTCGCGCCTGAAATACACCGGCACGTTGTGGGTTCCTCCCAAGCTGTCGTAAATCGTGATCGTCGTCGTGACTGGCATGCTCATACCAGCGGTGAACTGACCGTTGGTTTCCGTGAGAGTCGACCCATCGCTCAACGTGACCGTCACAGGGCTCGCCGAGGTCGCCGACACGGCGGAAGTGCCTGCCACAGGAACACCTCCGCTGAGTTTCACGATCATGGGGATGTTCGAATTGAGGTTGTTGTTGTAGGTTACATTCTGGGTAGCCCTTGCTTCCATGGTCTTTCCGGCCTGAACCACGATGTTGCCTACCGCCGCCGTTGTGTCAATGGTACCGTTTTGCCCCGTCCAGCCCTGGACGAACAAGCCGCTGCCCGGCAGGACATAGTTGCCGTCGGCATCGAACTCGAAGGCACCGTCGCGGGTGTAGAAGGTCTCGTTGCCCTGCTTCACCACGAAGAGCCCGTTGCCGGAGAGGCAGAGATCCGTGTTCTTTCCCGTGGACTGCACGGAACCGTCGCTGAAGATCATGTCGATGCTGCCCACGCTGGAGCCGAGGCCGATCTGCTTGGCATTGGTACCGCCCAGATTCCCGTGGGGAGCGGATGCCCCCGTCAGGGTCTGGGACAAGGCATCCACGAAGGTCACGCGGCTGGACTTGAAGCCCGTGGTATTCACGTTGGAAATATTATTGCCGATCACGTCCATCTTGGTCTGATGGTTTTTGAGGCCGGAAACGCCGGAAAACAAGGAACGCATCATAATACATCACTTCTCCTTTTGAGCCTATGCAATCGCCCTGGATGCTTGAATGCTTTAGTGATTGCTTCGCACGATATTCTGGAAAATCCATTTCCTTTTCTGTCCAATCCATGGCGCTGATAGCGGGAGAGTTTCCCTTTTACATCTACTTTATCGTGATTTTGGGGGATTTCCTTAAATGTTTCTTTCAATTTTTCTCCGCAACAGCGCGGAATGCCTTTCCGGCCGCCTCGACGGTCCTCTCGACATCCTCCTCCGTGTGCGCCCCCGACAGGAACAGGGTCTCGAACTGGGAGGGGGCGAGGTAGATGCCCTGCTCCAGCATCGCCAGGAACCACACCTTGAACGCCTCCTGATCCGAGGCTGCCGCCCCCTCGTAATCCCAGACTTCCCGGTCATGGAAGAAGATGCCGAACATGGAGCCCGCCTGATGGGCCTGTATGGAAACACCCGCCTCCTTGGCCTTTTCCTGCCAGCCCAGAAGGAGCTTCTTGGTCAGGACGGTGAGGCGGCGGCTGTAGTCCGGTCCCCCGTCCTCCGTCTCTTCGGTGAGGATCCGGAGAGTTTCCAGTCCCGCCGTCATGGCGAGGGGATTTCCCGAAAGGGTCCCCGCCTGGTACACCGGTCCCGAGGGGGACACCTTCTCCATGATGTCCCTGCGCCCTCCGTATGCCGCCACGGGAAGCCCGCCGCCGATGATCTTCCCGAGACAGGTGAGATCCGGCGTGATGCCGTAGGCTGCCTGCGCTCCCCCCAGGGAAGCGCGGAAGCCGCACATGACTTCATCGAAGATGAGAAGGATGCCCTGTTCCTCCGTGAGTTCCCGCAGGGTTTTCAGATAGCCCTGCCTCGGCAACACCAGCCCCATGTTCCCCGCCACAGGCTCCAGGATCACGGCGGCGATCTCCTTGCCCCATTTCTCCGTCACCCGACGGAAGGCCTCCACGTCGTTGTAGGGGATGGCAATGGTATCCGCCGCCGTTCCCTTCGTGACTCCCGGGGAACTGGGCACGCCAAAGGTCGCCATGCCGGAACCGGCACTCACCAAAAGGCTGTCGCTGTGCCCGTGGTAGCAGCCGATGAACTTCACGATCTTCTCGCGTCCCGTATACCCTCGAGCCAGGCGCAGGGCGCTCATGGTGGCCTCCGTGCCGGAGTTCACCATGCGGATGCACTCAATGGAGGGATAGACCTTCATGACGAGCTTTGCCAATTCCGATTCGATGAGGGTGGGCGCTCCGTAGCTCGTTCCCCGTGCCGCAGCCTCCTGAAGGGCCTTCACCACCCGAGGATGGGCATGCCCCACCACCATGGGCCCCCAAGAGCCCACATAGTCGATGTACTCATTTCCGTCGATATCGTAGATCCTCGACCCTTCTGCCCGAGCGATAAAAGGCGGGTTGGAACCCACGTTCCCATAGGATCGCACGGGACTGTTCACGCCCCCCGGCATCAGGTTTTTCGCCTCGGCAAAGGCTTCGGCGGATTTTTCCAGATTCAGCATAACGTCTCCTTTCCAAAGGGAACCCTGCCGCGCTTCACTCCATCCACTTCGCCGCATCCAGGGCATGGTAGGTGATGATGATGTCCGCCCCGGCCCGTTTCATGCCGGTCAGGGTCTCCAACACGATGCGCTTCTCGTCGATCCAGCCGTTCCGGGCCGCCGCCTTTACCATGGCGTACTCCCCGCTGACATTGTAGACTGCCACGGGATGATGGATGTGATCCCGCACCTGCCGCACCACGTCGAGATAGGCAAGGGCGGGCTTCACCATGATGATGTCCGCTCCCTCCGCCAGGTCGAGATCCACCTCCTTGAGGGCTTCCCGGGCATTGGCGGGATCCATCTGGTACTGGCGCCGGTCGCCGAATTGGGGGGCGCTGTCCGCCGCGTCCCGGAAGGGGCCGTAGTAACCGGAAGCGTATTTCACCGCGTAGGACATGATGGGCACATTGGCGAACCCTTCCCCGTCCAATGCCTCGCGGATGGCCGCCACGCGCCCGTCCATCATGTCCGAGGGCGCGATGATGTCCGCCCCCGCCTTCGCCTGGCTCACCGCCACCTTTTGCAGGAGCTTCAGCGTCTCGTCATTGTCCACGTAATGGCCGCAGAGTTTGCCGCAATGCCCGTGGCTGGTGTACTGGCAAAGGCACACATCCCCCACGAGGATCAGCTCCGGCACGGCCTGTTTTATGGCTTCCAAGGCCCGCTGCACCGGGCTCTTCCTATCCCATGCGCCGGATCCGATCTCGTCCTTGTACTCCGGCAGACCGAAAACCTCCACCGAGGGGATCCCCAGGGCGCAAATCTCCCGGGCCAGCTTCACGGCATTGTCCACAGACAGATGATAGCATCCCGGCATGCTGGGGATTTCCTCCTTCACATTCTCGCCGGGCACCACGAAGATCGGGTAAACGAAATCCTTCGGGGAAAGCTCTGTCTCCCGCACCATGGACCGCATGGCAGGACTGATCCTCATGCGGCGCGGGCGAAGTTTTTGCGTGTACATGCTATACCGCCTCCATCATAACATTCTTCATGGCCTGCACCAGTCCGTCGATGGTGTATTCCTCCGCCACGATATCCGGCTCTATGCCGCTCTTTCGGCAGGTCTCCGCCGTCACCGGCCCGATGCAGGCGGCCTTCGCGCCCCGAAGCGCCTCGGGGCTTCCGATGATCTTCAGGAGATTCGTCACCGTGGAGGAACTGGTGAAGGTCACATAGTCGATCTCCCCTCGGGCGAACTTCTGCCGGAGCATCTCTCCATCGACCTCCGCCGCCACCGTCCGATAAACCGGCGCGACTTCCGTCACCACGCCGAGTTCCCTGAGTTTCTCCGGCAGGATCTCCCTTGCCTCCTGAGCTCTCGGAAGGAGAATCTTTTGCCCGGTCTTGATCTTCCCTTGCAGAGATTCCAAGATCCCCTCCGCCCGGTACTCCCGGGGAACTACGTCGGCAAGAATCCCGTGGGATTTCAGGGCATCCGCCGTTGCCGCGCCGATGGCGGCAATCCTCGCCCCTCCCAGGGAGCGGGCATCCTTCCCCTGATGTTCCATTCGTTCAAAAAACCGGCCCACGCCGTTGACGCTGGTGAAGATCAGCCAATCGAAATCCCCCAGGCGGGCAATGGCATCGTCTACGGCCTGATAGCCGTCCTCCGGCTCCGCCAAGCGGATGGCGGGAACCTCCAGGCACTTCGCTCCCAAGCCCTCCAACGCCGCCGTGAGTTTGGATGCCTGCTCCCTCGCCCGGGTCACGAGAACGGTCTTTCCGAAAAAGGGACGGGTCTCCGGGCGATCAAACCATCGAAGTTTCTCCCGAAGCCTCACCACCTCGCCGACAAGGAAGATCGCCGGCGGCCGGATTCCTGCCGCCTCCACGTCCTCCGCCGCAGTCCCCACCGTCGTCACGAGAACCCTTTGTTCCGGCTTCGTCCCCCAGCGGATGACGGCTGCGGGAGTATCCCCGGGGCGACCGTTTTCCATGAGCTTTTTCGTGATATAGGGAAGATTTGCCACCCCCATGAGGAACACGAGGGTGTCCACGCCGGTGGAGAGCTTGTCCCATCGCATGTTCGATCCGCCTTTTGTCGGATCCTCATGGCCCGTGATGACGGCAAAGGATGTCGCCACCCCCCGATGGGTCACGGGGATGCCCCCATAGGCGGGAACGGAGATCGCCGAGGTAATGCCGGGAACGATTTCAAAGGGCAGCCCCATTTCCTCCAAGAGCAGGGCTTCCTCGCCGCCCCTGCCGAAAACAAAAGGGTCGCCGCCCTTGAGGCGCACGACGCATTTTCCTTCCCTTGCCTTCTCCGCCAGGAGCCGATTGATGTCCTCCTGCTTCATGGCGTGATTGCTGGAGGCCTTCCCCACGTAGATGTATTCCGCCTCCTTCGGGGCATAGCCCAGGATCCTCTCATCCGCCAGCCGATCATAGACCACCACGTCCGCGCGCCTGAGGCACTCGCATGCCTTCACGCTGACCAGCCCCGGATCCCCCGGTCCCGCGCCCACAAGATATACCATACCTGACATTCCCTAAACACCTCACAACATGGACGTTCCATCCGTCAAAATCATGATTCATCCCACAACTTCATCTTGACAGCAG
>CAMIWP010000051.1 GCA_946402475.1 uncultured Selenomonadaceae bacterium | reverse complement strand
ATTGCCTTTGGATTTCGACATCTTCTGTCCATTCTCATCCTGCACATGCCCCAGGACGATAACATTTTTGTAGGGACTCTTGTTGAAGAGCAGTGTGGAAATGGCGATGAGAGAGTAGAACCATCCCCTGGTCTGGTCCACCGCCTCGGAGATGAAATCCGCCGGGAAGTGCTTCTCAAAGATCTCCTTGTTTTCAAAAGGATAATGCCACTGGGCGAAGGGCATGGCCCCGGAGTCGAACCAGCAGTCGATGACCTCGGGAACCCGGTGCATTTCCCCGCCGCATTCCGGGCACTTGACCGTGACCTCATCCACATAGGGACGGTGCAGCTCGAGCTCCTCCGGGCAGTTTTCCGACATGCTCCTGAGTTCCTCAATGGAACCGATGGCATGCTGATGCCCGCACCGGCATTCCCAGATATTGAGGGGGGTCCCCCAGTAGCGGTTGCGGCTGATGCCCCAATCCTGCACGTGCTCCAGCCAGTCACCGAAGCGACCCTGGCCGATGGACTTCGGGATCCAGTTCACCGTGGCGTTGTTTCGGATGAGATCTTCCTTCACCGCCGTCATCTTGATGAACCAGGATTCCCTGGCATAATAGATGAGGGGGGTATCGCAGCGCCAGCAATGAGGATAGGCATGCTCGAAGACGGGAGCCTTGAAGAGCTTTCCCGTTTCCTTCAGATCCTTCAGGATCAGGGGATCCGCATCCTTGACAAAGACCCCCGGCCAATCCGTATCCTCCGTCATCTGTCCCTTGCTGTCCACGAACTGGACAAAAGGCATGTCGTACTTACGGCAGACCCGGTTATCGTCCTCGCCGAAGGCAGGGGCGATGTGGACGATGCCCGTGCCGTCCTCCGTTGTAACGTAGTCATCGCAAACCACGTAGAACGCCTTCTTCTTGAGCTTGCCTTCGGCAAAGGCGTAAAGGGGCTCGTACTCCCGATGCTCCAAATCCTTGCCCTTCATGCGTTCCAAGACTTCCCGGGAACCCTCCGTATCCTCGAAGACCGCATCCACAAGGGCTTCCGCGAGATAATACACCGTGTCGGCCACCTTGATCTTCACGTAGTCCACATCGGGATTCACGCAGAGCCCAAGGTTGGAAGGAAGCGTCCAAGGCGTTGTCGTCCAGGCAAGGAAATAAGCATCCTCTCCCCGAGCCTTGAACTTCACCATGGCGGAGCGTTCCTTTACTTCCTTGTAGCCTTGGGCCACCTCATGGGAGGACAAGGGCGTGCCGCAACGAGGGCAATAGGGAACCACCTTGTGCCCCTTGTAGAGAAGGCCCTTCTTCCAGATCTCCTTCAGGGCCCACCACTCGGACTCGATGAAGTCGTTTTCATAGGTGATGTAGGGATGATCCATGTCGGCCCAGAAGCCGACCACTTCGGAGAATTCCTCCCACATGCCCTTGTATTTCCAGACGGATTCCCTGCACTTCTTGATGAAGGGCTCGATGCCGTATTCCTCGATCTGCTCCTTGCCGTTGATGCCTACAGCCTTTTCCACCTCAAGCTCCACGGGAAGCCCATGGGTATCCCACCCCGCCTTTCGGAGCACCCGCTTTCCCTTCATGGACTGGTAGCGGGGCAGCATGTCCTTGATGACGCGGGTGAGCACATGACCGATATGCGGCTTTCCGTTGGCTGTGGGCGGGCCGTCGTAAAAGGTAAAGACGTCGTTCTCGCTCCGCTGCTCAACGGCTTTTCTCGCAATATCCTTCTCCTTCCAGAATCTGGCGATATCCTTCTCTCTCTCCACAAAATTCAGATTTGTGTCTACCTTGCTGTACAAAGAAAATCCCCCTATCATTGCAAAAGCCTTCATCCCGGGATGAAAGCCTTCATCCGTTCGTGAAAACAACACTTATCGTATCACAAACGGCATCCAATTTGCAACTTGTATGCAACTTTTGCGCTAAAATAACGTTTCGACAAGCAAGTCCGTCATACCGATATGCTGGACAGGGTTCGCCGAATATGTTAAATTTATACTAAACGATACAAAGGAGCAATTTATTTATGTCCAATCGCACTGTCTCGGTGGATGAAAGGCTCCCGCTGCTGGAGACACTTCCCCTCAGCCTGCAACATCTCTTTGCCATGTTCGGTTCCACCGTTCTCGTTCCGATCCTCTTCAAGGTGAATCCCGCCACGGTTCTGCTGTTCAACGGCATCGGCACCCTGCTCTACCTGTTGCTCTGCAAGGGCAAGGTCCCCGCCTATCTTGGTTCGAGCTTTGCCTTTCTCTCCCCTGTGTTCCTGGTGTTGAACCAGTATAGTTACGAAGCTGCCTTGGGCGGCTTTATCGTCGTCGGCATGGTGTTCTGTCTCGTGGCATTCCTCGTTCATCTCGTGGGCACAGGATGGATCGACGTGATCTTTCCCCCAGCCTCCATGGGAGCCATTGTCGCGGTCATCGGCCTGGAGCTCATGCCCACGGCGGCAGACATGGCAGGACTCACTTCTCAGCAGGCGGATCCCACGGCCATCTTTGTTTCTGTCACCACTTTAGCCATCACGGTTTTCGCCTCAGTGGCCTTCCGCGGTTTTCTCTCCATCATCCCCATCTTGATCGGTGTAACAGGAGGATATATTGTAGCAGCATGTAGCGGTCTTGTGGATTGGAGCATCGTGGAAAACGCTCCTATCTTCGCCCTTCCCACCTTCTATTCTCCCCAATTTGACCTTGGGGCCGTCCTGATCATCCTGCCTGCTTCTCTGGTAGTCATCGTGGAGCACATCGGTCATCTCATCGTGACGGGAAATATCGTAGGGAAGGATCTGACAAAAGACCCAGGGCTTGACCGTTCCATCCTCGGTAACGGCCTCTCCACAATCTTCTCTGGATTTTTCGGTTCCACGCCCAACACCACTTACGGAGAAAATATCGGCGTTCTGGCCATCACCAAGGTCTTCAGTACATGGGTCATTGGCGGCGCTGCGGTCTTTGCCATTCTCCTCTCCTGTTTTGGAAAGCTCGCAGCCATGATACAAAGCATCCCCACGCCCGTCATGGGAGGTGTATCCATCCTGCTCTTTGGGGTCATTGCTGCCTCCGGCATTCGCATTCTTGTGGAAAGGAAGGTGGACTACAACAAACCCGTAAATCTCATCCTGACCTCCATCGTGTTGGGCATCGGCGTATCCACCGCCAGTATTTCCGTCGGCACTGTCACTCTCAGAGGCATGTCCCTTGCCACCATCATTGCCGTCATCCTCGGACTGACCTTCCGCATCATCTCTCTTTTCCGCCACGAGCAAGGAGATGAAAACAGATGATCTCCTATCGTGTGCCCGCAGGCCTGACGGAAATGCCCGTCAGGTCTTTTTTGAAGCAAGTAGGCATTTCCACCACCCACTGGAAAAAAGTGAAATTCTCAGAAACCTTTCGCTGCAACGGGGAACTCATCAGCCATCCCGCGCGCCTCATGGTATCCGGCGGAGATGTCGTTTCTTGGGAACTTTCAGAGAAATCCAATATCCTACCGGAAAATCTTCCCCTTGATATACGTTATGAGGATGATTTCTTACTCATCGTAAACAAGCCCTGCGGACAACTCGTCCATCCAACCAATCGTGAACTGACGGGAACCCTTGCCAATGCGGTACTGGGATATTACGCGACGAATGGCATCTCCGTCGCCTTTCACCCCATCCATCGATTGGACAGAAACACGACAGGACTCGTTCTCATCGCAAAGGAACCCCAGCTTCATCACCAACTCTCTCCCCAAGGGAGAAAAATCTTCAACAGAGAATATCTTGCCATCATCCACGGTGTTCTCTCCCCTTTCTCCGGCCGGATGGATTACCCCATTGCCCGGGATCCGAAAAGTATCATCTGCCGGCGCGTATCCCCGGAGGGACAACGAGCCGTTACTTACTATGAAACCCTGAGCGTCTCAGATGCCATGAGTCTGCTGAGGCTCCGACTGGAAACGGGACGCACCCATCAAATCAGGGTCCACCTCTCCCATCTCGGTCATCCGCTCCTAGGTGACGATCTCTATGGCGGATCGAGAACCCTCATCGGACGACAAGCCCTCCATGCCTTTCGGCTGTCTTTTCTCCATCCCGTCACAAAGAAGAATATCTCCGCCGTCGCGGACATACCGGAAGACATGAGATCCCTTCTGGAACTTCCCGGCTGGCTTGACGTTTGAAAATACACGTGGCTCTTAGAAAACTGGGCCTTTCGCTGTAGATATCTACATGGGCATATACAGTTTTCTAAGAGCCACGTGTATTTTGCATGTAGGAAGTTTGAGATACATGATTTTCTTACGGAGCGCATTGGATTTTCATGAAAATCCTGCTCTTGTCGCAAGACATCTTCCATGATATAATGGTATGGAAAGCATGATGTTAGAGTATAGTCCTATTACAGCGGAAACGGAGGGATTTGCATGAAGTTTGATTCGATGAAAAAAGCATTGGTTGCCGGACTGGCAATTGTCATGGCAGTGGCAGTGCTGGGGGGATGTGGCGGCGACCAGGGAGTCAAAAAGCAGTTTTTGAATATCGCGACGGGTGGCACGGCCGGCACCTATTACCCCATCGGCGGCGCCTTTGCGGAGATCCTGAACAAGGAGATCCCGGGTATGAACGCCAGTGCGCAGAGCACAGGGGCAACGGTAGCGAACATCAACATGCTGAAGGAAGGCTCGGTTGACCTTGCCATCGTGCAGAATGACATCACCTATTATGCGGTGAACGGCACGGAGATGTTCAAGGACAAGAAAGTGGACAACATCCGCGGCATTGCGACGCTTTATCCCGAGACCTGCCAATTCGTGACGCTGGAATCTTCCGGCATCAAGTCCATCGCAGATCTTAAGGGCAAACGCGTGGCGGTGGGGGCTGCCGGCAGCGGTGTCGAGGCCAATGTCCGCCAGATTCTTGCAGCCTATGGCATTGACTACAGCGATATTGAGGCACATTATCTTTCCTTTGCGGAAGGCGCCAATGCGCTGAAAGACGGAAATGTCGATGTTGCATGCCTCACGGCGGGCTGTCCAACAGCATCCGTCCAAGATATCGCCTCCCAGCACAAGGTGCGTCTGCTCCCTGTGGACAGCGACAAAGCCGATGCGCTGATCGAGAAGTATCCGTTCTACACGAAAACAACGATTCCGGCGGGAACCTATGCCGGATTTGACGAGGAGATCCCCACCGTTTCCGTCATGGCGATGCTGGTCTGCACGGATAAGGTGGACGACAAGCTTGGCGGCGATATCGCCAAGGCGATTTTCTCGAATCTTGACCGTCTCCAAGCGGCGCATTCCGTCGGCAAGCTCATCACGAAAGAGGGCGCCATGAAGGGCATGCCTCTGCCGATGAACAAAGGCGCGGAGGAGTTTCTGAAGAAGTGAGGATTTTTGCGGAGGAAAGGCGGCGGGCGTTCCTGGGGACGCCCGCGCCTTTGGATTATGGGAAAAAATTGTTGCCGCCTTCTGTATGTTCTGGCTCTTTTTTGGGCGATGACAGACTTTTTCTGGCAGCCGTGCCTTTTCATTTACGGGGGGACACGGTGCATCGCTGTTGTTCCCGTGATGGGGGAGCTGCCCCTTTCCATCCGTTTCATCCACTCGGTGCAAAAAACCCCGGTGGTTGAGCACCTTGTGGCAAAGGCAGATGGAAGCGGCTTTTTGCTCATTTCGACGAAATACCAGTCCTTTGGCGTTGGACTTCCCTTTCTGGAGTCGGAGGGAGTCTTCCGCAAGGAAGGGGATTTCTACATTTTTGACCACATGAACCGGCAATTTCCCCGATTGAGCCTGAGGATGGGCGTGGGGACGGAGTTGACGCTTTGTGTGCGGGGAAGGGAATATCGCCTGTATGAGAGGTTTGCGCCGGGGACGCGGATAGACCTGATTGCGGTTCCTTTTTATGAAGGAGCGCTCCGGGTGGTGCGGCAGGCTTTGGGAGATGTGTTGTCTTGGAAGGGAGCATGTCCATGAAGGATAGAGGAAATGCGGATCCGGCACAGGATGTATTGAAGAAGTATGACAGTGAATCGGACAGAATGGAGTACACGGGGGTTATGGCGCGAATCGTTTCGGCGATTGCCATTTCCTTCTCGGTGTTCCAACTGTATACGGCTATTTTCGGTGTATCGGACGCGCAGCTGCAGCGCGCAATCCATCTGGGCTTTGGTCTGGCTCTCGCTTATTTGTTGTACCCGACGAGAAAGTCATGGTCGCGCACGAGGCTGCATCCTTTGGATCTTACGCTGGCCATCGTGGCGGCGGCAGCTCCAGCGTATATTGTCTATGCCTACCAGCAGCTTGTCCTGCGCTCCGGCACGGTCACGCAAATGGACTTCGCTGTTGGCATTGTTGGCATCCTCACGGTCATTGAAGCAACGCGCCGTGTTGTCGGGATCCCGATGGTGATTGTCGTGCTCTGCTTTCTGGCCTATGCCTTTGCAGGCCCCTATATGCCGGGGATTCTGGCGCATCGGGGACTTACGCCTGAGCAGCTCGTGGCGCATATCTACTATACGACAGAGGGGATGTTCGGCATCCCTCTGGGGGTTTCCTCCACCTTTATCTTCCTGTTTATCCTCTTCGGGGCATATCTTGAGTCCACGGGGCTTGGAAAGTTCTTTATTGACCTGGCAAATTCCGTGGCGGGATGGGCAAGCGGCGGCCCCGCAAAGGTGGCGGTTCTTTCCAGCGGCCTTATGGGAACGGTGTCGGGAAGTTCTGTGGCAAATGTTGTGGGAACCGGGAGTCTTACGATTCCCATGATGAAGAAGCTGGGGTATCACAAGGATTTTGCCGGAGCGGTGGAAGCGGCGGCATCAACGGGCGGGCAGCTCATGCCGCCGGTTATGGGCGCGGCTGCCTTCCTCATGGCGGAGTTTGTCGGCGTTCCCTATGTGGAGATCGTCAAGGCGGCTGTCATTCCGGCGCTGCTTTACTTCATCGGCGTTTGGCTCGGTGTTCATTTTGAGGCGAAACGCAATAACCTCAAGGGTATTCCGCGCGACCAGTTGCCGAGACTGGGGACGATTTTGAAGGAGCGTGGGCATCTGGCGCTTCCCCTCATTGTCATTGTCTACCTTCTGGTCTCCGGTTACACGCCCATGCGGGCAGCGTTGGTGGCGATTCTT
>CAMIWP010000050.1 GCA_946402475.1 uncultured Selenomonadaceae bacterium | reverse complement strand
TGCGCAGCGACATCGAAAAATCACTGGGCATCAAGGCCTACGACATCTACGGCCTCACGGAGATCTCCGGACCCGGCGTGGCCTTTGAGTGTTCGGAGCAGCGGGGCATGCACATCAACGAGGACCATTTCCTGGTGGAGGTCATCGACCCGGACACCGGGGAGGTGCTGCCGGAGGGCAGCCAAGGGGAGCTGGTCTTCACCTCCCTGGACAAGAAGGCATTTCCCCTCCTTCGCTACCGCACCCGCGATATCTGCGTCCTTTCCCGTGAGAAGTGCTCTTGCGGCCGCACCCATGTGCGCATGATGAAGCCCAGGGGACGTTCCGACGACATGCTCATCATCCGCGGCGTCAACGTATTCCCCAGCCAGATCGAGACGGTGCTTCTGAACCATGGCTACGCGGCGAATTACCAGATCATCATCGACCGGGTGAACAATACGGATACCCTCGATGTGAAGGTGGAGCTCATGCCCCAGATGTTCACAGACAGTCTCAGCGAGATCGACGATCGACGCCGGGAGTTGGAGGACGGCATCAAGAACATCCTGGGAATCCGGGCGAAGGTCTCCCTGGTGGCCCCCAAGAGCATCGCCAGGAGCGAGGGCAAGGCGGTTCGGGTCGTTGACAACAGAAAGATTTGATTTCCTTTTCGATGGAGGTGCAGAAGATGAGCGTGCAGCAGATTTCCGTGTTCCTTGAGAACAAGCCGGGGATGCTGAAAAAGATGACGGCAGTGCTCAGGGAGCATGCGATCAACATCCGCGCCCTGTCCGTGGCGGATACCAAGGACTTCGGCATCGTGCGGATGCTGGTGAACGATGTCTACGAGGCCACCAATGTCCTCAATGAGGCGCATTTCGTCACGTCCCTGAAACCGGTGCTGGTCTTTGCCATTCCCGATGTGACGGGGGGGCTGGACGAGCTGTTGGAGAAATTCGACGAGGCGAAGATCAACATCGACTACATGTACGCCTTTGCGGGAAAGAAGGGCGCCTACATGATTTTCCGGGTGGGGAAGATTGGCGAGGCAGAGGCAAAGCTGGGAGGAAAAGGGTTGTCCTCCCTGACAGAGGAAGATGTGGCGAAGGTGTGAGGAAAGGAGCAATTTTGATGGGCATTCGCATCGGTATTTTGGGTTATGGCAACTTGGGACGGGGGGTGGAATGCGCCGTGGCTGCCAATGAGGACATGGAACTGGCGGCGGTGTTCACCCGCCGGGATCCGTCGAGTCTGAAAATCGCCACGGCAGGGGTTCCGGTGGTGAACGTCAAGGACGTAGAGGCGTGGAAAGACAGGATTGATGTGATGATTCTCTGCGGCGGCAGTGCTACGGATCTTCCCACGCAGACGCCCCAATACGCCAAGCTCTTCCATGTGGTGGATAGCTTCGACACCCACGCCCGCATCCCGGAGCACTACGAGGCCGTGGACAAGGCGGCGAAGGACTCCGGCCACATCGGCATCATTTCCGTGGGATGGGATCCGGGGCTTTTCTCCCTGGCGCGCGTCTATGGCAACGCCATCCTTCCGCAAGGCAAGGACTACACCTTCTGGGGGAAGGGGGTCTCCCAGGGACACTCCGATGCCATTCGCCGCATCAAGGGAGTGAAGGACGCCAAGCAGTACACGATTCCCGTGGAAAGCGCCCTGGAGGCGGTGCGTTCCGGCAGCAACCCGGAACTCACGACGAGGCAGAAGCACAGGAGGGAATGCTTCGTGGTTTTGGAGGAAGGTGCGGATGCGGCCCAGGTGGAGCGGGAGATCAAGACCATGCCCAATTATTTCGCCGATTACGACACCACCGTACACTTCATCAGCGAGGGTGAGCTGCGCAAGAACCACGGCGGCCTCGCCCACGGCGGCTTTGTCATCCGTTCGGGCAAGACGGGTCACGAGAAGGAGCACGATCACATCATGGAGTTCCGCCTGAAACTGGATTCCAACCCGGAATTCACCACCAGCGTGCTCATCGCCTACGCCCGGGCGGCTTTCCGCATGGCGGAGGAAGGGCAGAAGGGGTGCAGGACGGTGCTGGACATTCCTCCGGCCTATCTTTCCGCCAAGAGCGGCGAAGAACTTCGGGCGCATCTCCTTTAAGGGACTGCAAAAGGCGAAAGGTTTTTTCGAAATAGGACGGGATACGGTATCCCGTTCTGTTTTTCGTCATGGCGCCGGATCCTGATGATGCGGGGAAAACGCAGCAGATTCTTTCGGAACAGTTCCCGACAGCGTTCGGATTCTTCGGATGGGGGATGGGATGATGGTATTGGGTGTGGGCACGGATATCGTTGAGATCCGAAGGGTGAAGAAGGCCCTGGAGAACGAGCGGTTCAAAGAGCGGGTCTACACGGAGGGAGAACGGGCATACTGCGAGAGTCGGGGTCGTCAGGCGACGGCATCCTATGCGGCGCGTTTTTCCGGGAAGGAGGCTGTCCTCAAGGCATTCGGGACAGGATTCCGACAGGGGAGCCTGACGGATATAGAGATCCTGCCGGATGATCTGGGCTGTCCTCGGGTGGAACTGCGGGGATATTACGGCGCATTTGCGGAGGAAATGGGAGTGAAGCAGGTCCACATCTCCCTGAGTCATTCCGCTGAGTATGCCACGGCACAATGTGTAATGGAGGGATGAGGGTGAAGATTTCCTTGGTGGATGAGATGCGTGAGATCGATCGAAAGGCAACGCAGGACTACGGGATACCGGAGCTCCTGCTCATGGAGAACGCAGGTCGGCGATCCGCCGAGGCCATGGAGGAACTGCTGGGCGGAGCCGAAGGGAAGACCGTCTGCGTCCTGGCGGGAAGCGGCAACAACGGTGGGGATGCCCTGGCGGCGGCCCGTCATCTGGCAAACCACGGAGCGAAGGTAAAGGTTTTTCTTGCGGGGAATCCGGAACACTTCACGCCCTCCGCCGAGGTGAACCGGGACATCGTGGACAAGATGGGCATCGAGGTGCAGCTGTTGGACGGGGAACGCGCCCTGGATCGGCTGCGGGTGTTCCTGAAGCGATTCGCGGACGGGATTTTAGACGGAGTTCTCGGCACGGGCTTTCGGGGAAGCCTTCGAGGGAATCTGGGGGATCTGTTCCGGGCGGTGAATGCCTCGGAGAGGCCCGTGGTGTCCATCGACATTCCCTCCGGGGTGGAGGCGGATACCGGCGCCGTTCCGGAGCATGCGATCCGTGCGGATATGACGGTTGCCCTGGGCCTTCCCAAAATCGGCCATCTCCTCTGTCCCGGGGCGGAATCTACGGGACAGCTCTTGGTGGATGATATCGGCATCCCCTCTCGCCTTCTCGAGGCGGAGGAACTGAAACAAGGGCTCATTGACGATGCGCTGGCGGTGAAGTTGTTCCGCAAGCGCCCCATGGATGTGCATAAGGGGAACTGCGGGCGGGTCCTCGTCATCGGCGGCTCCAGGGGAATGACGGGAGCCGCCGCCCTTGCCGCCCGGGCGGTGCTCAGGAGCGGGGCCGGGATCTCGACGCTTGCCATCGGAGAGAGCCTTCACGACATCATGGAGGGGAAGCTCACGGAGGTCATGACCCGCCCCGTTCCCGAAATCTCTCCAGGGGTCATGGGGGGCGACAGGGCCATGGGAACCCTTCTGGAGCTCATGGACAAACACGATGTCGCTCTCATCGGGCCGGGACTCGGAAGGGACTATGAGACCTGCGAAATGGTGCGCCATCTCGCGGCGAACCTCAATAAGCCCATCATTCTGGATGCGGACGGCATCTACGCTTATCGGAAGAAACCGAAGCTGCTGACGGAATTTCAGCAGATTCCGGTGCTCACGCCTCACCTGGGAGAAATGGCGACGCTCTTGGACATCACGGTGCAGGAACTCAGGGCGTCCCTTCTTTCCATTGTGCGGGAGTCTGCCCGGGAGTATCAGGCGGTCTTTGTGGTGAAGAGCGAGTGCACCCTGGTGGCCTATCCCGACGGGGATGTTTACTTCACCACAAAGGGGAACCCCGGCATGGCCACGGCGGGCTGCGGCGACGTGTTGAGCGGAACCATCGCGGGCCTGGTGAACCAGACGGGGGAGGGGCTCGCCTCGCCGGCGGGAGTCTATCTCCACGGCCTTGCCGGGGATCTGGCCTATGAGGAAAAAGGGGAGGGGCTCATCGCCTCGGACATTCTGGAGAAACTGCCGGAGGCCCGGCGCAGGATCGGCTGCCGTCCTTGACAATCGGGCGGGGCGGGCATATACTATACTCGCGGCGAGGGGGTTGCCCTGCCGCAGGTGTATAGAGAGATTCCAAGAGGGGTGCTTTTTATGGGCAAAGTAAATCTGGACTGGGGCAATATGGATTTCAGCTATCGGGAAACTTCCCAGCGTTATGTGGCGAACTACAAGGACGGCAAATGGGGAGAGGGGACCCTTACCTCGGAGGCCACAATCGTTCTGAGCGAATGCGCTGGGGTTCTTCAGTACAGCCAGGAAGTGTTTGAGGGACTCAAGGCGTATACGACGAAAAACGGGGATATTGTGGCCTTCCGCCCGGATCTCAACGCCCGGCGCATGGTGGATTCGGCTCGCCGCTTGGAGATGCCGCCCTTCCCGGAGGAGAGGTTCCTGGAAGCTGTGGATGCCGTGGTCTCGGCCAATGCGGATTGGGTGCCTCCTTACGGCACAGGGGCTTCCCTCTATTTGCGCCCCTTTATGTTCGCTTCGGGAAAGGTCATCGGCGTGAAGCCTGCGGACGAATACCAGTTCCGCCTCTTCTGTACGCCGGTGGGCCCCTATTTCAAAGGTGGAGCGAAGCCCATCACCATCTGCGTCAGCGACTTTGACCGGGCGGCTCCCCGGGGCACGGGGCACATCAAGGCGGGACTCAACTACGCCATGAGCCTTCACGCCTATGTGACGGCCCATGCCAACGGCTTTGACGAGAACATGTATCTGGATCCCGCCACTCGCACCTATGTGGAAGAAACCGGCGGCGCGAACTTCATCTTTGTGACCAAGGACAATGAGGTCGTGACGCCGAAGTCCGATTCCATCCTGCCTTCCATCACCCGTCGTTCCCTGGTCTATCTTGCGGAGCATCAACTGGGCCTCAAGGTGTCGGAGCGGAAGGTGGCTCTTTCCGAACTGGCGGATTTTGCAGAATGCGGTCTTTGCGGAACGGCTGCGGTCATCTCTCCCGTGGGGAAGATCGTGGATCACGGCAGGGAGATCCTCCTTCCCAGCGGCATGGAGAAGATGGGCCCCGTCACTCAGAAACTCTACGATACCCTCACGGGCATCCAGCTCGGCCTGATCGACGGGCCGGAGGGCTGGATCCATAAGATCAAATAACGAGGCAGAAGCTGTCCTCCACTTATTTCGCCTGTGGCGAAATTTGAACAATTGCGTTATAACGGAACCATGGTTCCCCGGCGATTCGACATACGGACGAATCGTCGGGGTTTTTGTTTGGCGGAAAATTTTCTCCAAAATTTTCGTGTAGAACAAGGATTTTCCAAAAAAGAAGGAGAATAGCTTACATATCGTACATATTCTTTCTTATATAAATATATCCTGTGTGTGATCGGAACGTGCGGGGCCTGTTTCTTTGAGTCCTTCGCGGCACCCGCAGGGATATAGGATGCGCCTACGAAGTGTTTGAGGGGTTTTGCGCTATGCCGATAGAGTTCAGCTTTCACGTGCCTTCCCATTTGCACGCATTGTTTGCCACCATGACCCTTTGGGATGTTTTGGACATTCTCATTGTGGCGCTCATCCTCTACAAGATCTATGCGATGCTGCAGGGAACCAGGGCTATCACCTTGGTGAAGGGAGTACTGGTGCTCCTGATCGTCACCATGCTGTGCAGCCTGCTGGCCTTTCATGTGATGTACTGGCTCCTGCAAAAGACAGTGACACTGCTCTTCGTCGCACTTCCCATCGTCTTTCAGCCGGAACTGCGCCGCGCTCTGGAGCATTTGGGGCAGGGACGTTTTTTGCGTTCCTCTGTGTTCCTCGATGATGAGGAGGCCCGTTCCGTGGTGAACGAGCTTGTGAAGGCCGTGAAGAGCCTGTCCGCCACGAGGACGGGAGCCCTTCTGGTCATTGAACGGGAGATGGGGCTGAATGACATCAGCGCCACCGGCATCCACATCGACGGGTTGGTTTCCGCAGATTTCCTTCTGAACGTCTTCATCGTGAACACTCCTCTGCACGACGGCGCGGCGGTTATCCGGGGCAAGCGCCTGATCGCCGCGGGCTGTCTGCTGCCCCTTACGGAGAACCGGGAACTCTCCACGGAGCTCGGCACCCGGCATCGGGCGGCCATCGGCCTCTCCGAGCAGTGCGACGCCCTTGTGGTGGTGGTCAGCGAGGAGACCGGGACCATCTCCGTCGCGGAAAACGGGAACATGGAGCGTCATCTCGATGCGGAGAGGCTCAAGAGAAGGCTCAACCCGGCGTTTTCTTCGCCGCAGAAGACCGGGATCATGGAGCTTATCAGGAACTGGGGACGTGAGAAGAAATGATACAGCGGATGAAGAATATGGTGCAGCGGAATTTTACGGCCAAGGTCATTGCCCTTTTGGTTTCCATTGCGCTCTGGGTCATCGTCATGGATGACCAGAACCCGACGGTGGAAAAGGAGTACACCGTTGCGGCGGCGCTGGACCATTCTCCCTCCGGATACAAGATCACCAAAAATGCGGAGGATGTCAAGCTCCAGGTGCGGGCGCAGCGCTCCCTTTTCGCCAATGTGGAGTCCGGCGACTTCAAGGCAAAACTCGATCTGGCGGAAAAGGGGGAAGGGGAGTACGAGATCCCCGTCCAGGTGCAACTTCCCCAGGGGTTTGACCTGGTGGAGATGAGCCCGGAAACGATCCGGGTTACGCTGGATCCCTTCTTGGAGGAGCCCATGAGGGCGAGGATCGCCATAAGCGGAAGACCGGCTTCCAACGTGACCATTGCCAACATCACCCAGAATCACGAGATCGTGACCGTTGTCGGACCGAAATCCAGTGTGATCCGAGTGGATCGGGTAGAAGGCCATGTGGATCTGGACGGCACCGAAACGGAGGATCTTTGGCCCCATGTGTCGCTCTATGCCGTCAATGAAGGCGGGGAAGAGGTTCCCGGCGTGCGGGTGATCCCGTCGACTCTTGACGTGCATTTGGA
>CAMIWP010000049.1 GCA_946402475.1 uncultured Selenomonadaceae bacterium | reverse complement strand
GCTCTTCATGAAAAATTCCCATCCATGGTCATCGGCAGTTTCAGCCATTTCGTGGAACATTGACGAACAAAAAAGAAGGAATTTCCTTCGATAAGAGCGAATAAGAGACAACTAAGAAACTATGTGCTTTTTGTGCTCTTGGTATTCTTCAGATAATATTCCAAGGGAGGTCTTTCGTTTTCCAAGGGGGTATCCTACGTGAACTTGCAGAAGAAATCCATCCTGTTTTTTGATGTCATGCTCCTAGTGGCATGCGTGATCCTGGGAATCATGGGCTACCGATCGGCCAATCACGGCTTTGAGCTGGCCCTTGAGGCAAAGGCAAACGCGGATATGCGCCAGACAGAGGAAATCCTGGAGCTGGCCTATCCGGGCCCGTGGCAGATCTTGGGCGACGGACTTTACAAAGGCGATCAGCGAATGGATGATGCCTTTGATCTTGTGGATCATCTCGGCGAGCTCACGGGGAATAATATCACGATTTTCAGGGAGGACACCCGGGTCGCCACCACCTTTGCGCAGAACGGGAAGCGTTCCGTCGGCACAAAGGCATCTCCCGAGATCCTGGACATAGTGCTCAAGGGGGGCAACGGCTATACGGGGGAAGCAGAGGTCCTGGGGAACAAGTACTTCTGCGCCTATAGGCCGATCAAGGACAGCGCAGGGAAAAATATCGGCATGCTCTTCATGGGCATTCCAAAGGCTGAGGTGGAGAAGCTCCAGAAGGATTTCCTGTACAGCACGATATGGGCGACGGTGCTTCTGCTTCTCGTCATCGGCGTGCTCGTATACTTTGCCGTGTGGTTTGCGTTGCGTCCCTTGTCAGAGGTACAGGTCGCCATGCATCGCGTCGCGGACGGGGATCTGAGCGGGGCTATGCTGGAGGTATCCGGGCGGGATGAAATCTCCCAGATTGCCGACAGCGCGAATCACATGCAGACATCCATCACCAAGATCCTGAGGAGCATCGCCGACTCGTCGCAGCAGGTGGCGGCAGCCAGCCAGGAGTTGACGGCAAGCGCGTCCCAGACGGCGGAAAGCATTCATCAGGTGGCGGACAACATCGTGAAGATTGCCGGTGACACGGAGAGCCAGTCCGACTCGCTGAATGAGATCAATCGGAACACTGCGGAAATGCGGCAGGATATGACCACTCTTCACGACAGTTCCGAAAGCATGCAGCAGGTGGCGGAGAAGAGCCGCGAGGGAGCAAAGGACGGGCATACGGCGGTTGCCAATGCCATGTCCGCCATGGAGAAGATGGCAGAGCAAATGGAAGCCTCTTCCAAAGTCGTGGGAACCCTGGGCGAGCGTTCCAAGGAGATCGGCAAGATCGTGGAGACCATCTCCGGTCTGGCGGAACAGACCAATCTTCTGGCCCTCAACGCTGCCATAGAGGCGGCCCGCGCGGGAGAAGCGGGACGCGGCTTTGCGGTGGTGGCGGATGAGGTGCGCAAGCTGGCCGAGCAGTCCGGCGACGCTGCGCAGAACATCTCCCGCATCATCAGCGGCATCCAAAATGATACCTTGCTTGCCATGCAGGCCATGGACAAGGGGAATGAGGAAGTGCAGTCCGGCACAAAGATCGTCCAGAGGACGGGAGAGGTGTTCTCCCACATGGAGCAGCAGATCGACGCTCTCTACGAGCAGATCCAGGTATCCCGCAGCCGGATGGAGGCAGCCCAAAAGGAAAGTGCGCGGATCACGGAGAACATACAGACTGCCAACGAGTTCAGCCGCGCAACGGCCAGCGAGGCGCAAACCGTGTCCGCAGCCACCCAGGAGCAGACCGCCATGATGCACGACATCACCGAAGCCAGCGAGTCACTGGCTGAGCTGGCTCAGAAATTGCAGAACGAAGTGTTCAAGTTCAAATTTACCATGTAATATTCGGAAGACGATTCCAAAGGAGGGCTTCTTATGTTTCGCAATATCCCATTCAACATCAGGGGGAACGCCGAGAAGAGCCGTGAGGTTCTGGAACGGGTGATGGACTTTGCCTTGGACCAGACCTTCCATCCCAGGGGAAAAGTCACCGGCGCGCTGGCATCCTTCCGGGTGGATGTCATGGAGATCGAGGGCCGATACGAGATTCTTGCCGAATTGCCCGGCTTTTCCAAGGAAGAGATCACGGTGTCCTACGACGAGGACTGCCACCTGACCATCAGTGCCGAGCGTCCGGACGTGGAGGATGAGGCGGTGAAGTATCTGTGCAGGGAACGGCGCACGGGAAAGTTCGAAAGAGTCTTCTACATGGATGACATTGCAGAGGACGAGGTGAGCGTATCCTTCGAGAACGGCGTTCTTCACATCGTCCTGCCGAAGGCCGTCGAGGGAAGGAACAAGAAGGTCTTTGATATTTCTTGAAGCATTGGGAGCATCGTGGATGGGGGTCATAAATTTTTTCCTTTGGGCAGGATTTTTCGAAACAGGCGGGGAATAAGTAGGGTAAGTGCATATTGCAACGAAATTTTAAGGATAACGGAGGGTCATGATTATGATGGATGAGAAGGATTGGGCTTCCTTTAAACAGAAGCTGAAGGCGAAGACGGAGATCGACCTGGATCTGTACAAGGAACCGCAGATGAAGCGGCGCATTGGCAACTTGGTGACCAGGGCCAACATGGATTCCTATGTGGCGTATTTCGACAATGTCTGCAAGGACAAGAACGACTTCGCCGCCTTCATCGAATATCTGACCATCAACGTCTCCGAGTTCTTCCGCACGCCGGAGAAATTCTCCAAGCTGGAGACGGATGTCATTCCGGACCTGCTGAAGCGCAGCCCAAAGCTCAATATATGGAGCGCCGGCTGCTCCATAGGGGCGGAGCCCTATTCCCTTTCCATCATTATGAAGGAAATGACACCCAACGTCAGGCACCGCATCCTGGCCAGCGATCTGGACATCGAGATCCTTGCCAAGGCGAAGCGGGGCGTTTACACGGAGAACGAGCTCAAGAGCATCAAGCCGGAGCGCAAGAAGAAGTATTTCGACGTTGTAGAGGGAAGCAAGTATGCGGTAAAGCAGGAAATCAAGTCCGTCATCGAGTTCAAGCGGCACAATCTCCTGAAGGACAAGTTCGAGACTGGGTTCGACCTGATCCTCTGCCGCAATGTGGTCATTTACTTCACGGAGGAGGCCAAGGATCAGCTCTACGCGAATTTCTTCACGGCGCTGAAGCCGGGAGGCATTCTCTTCGTCGGCGCCACGGAGGCCATTCTGAACTTCAGGAAGCTGGGCTATACGAGCTTCCAGCCCTTCTTCTATCAGAAGCCGCTGACTTGATCATGACGAAAGCCCTTGCGTGATGTCTTCCACAAGCGGCCATTGTGGCGCCGAAGTCTCGGAATCCTTGCCTGCGAGGGCAATATGGACAAACGGGAACGGTTTTCCTTTGCGAGTACGGGAAGCGAAAGGCAGCACGCGAGATTTGATACCAGGAGCTGGGGCTATGATTGCAAATGGGAAAATGGAACAGATGAGTCGCGAAGATCTCCGGGCATATCAGGCGGATCGCCTGCAAAAAGTGGTAAGGTGGGCTGCGGAGAAAAGCATCTTCTATCAGAAGGTGTTCAGCGAAGCGGGCATCCGGCCGGAGGATATCCAAACTCCCGAGGACGTGGCGAAACTTCCCTTTTTGCAATCCTCGGAGATCCATAAGATCGATGCTTTGGACATCCTCACGGTACCCCTGAGCAGCATTCTGCGGTTCAACTATGTGCAGGAGCCGTCGGGGGGAGATTTGATCAACCTCTATACCAAGGGGGATATTGTCCATAATGTTGAGATGATGACCCGCTGCCTGATGGCGGCGGGACTTCACAATGCGTCCGTGGTGGGACTTCAAGGGGATCTTTCCGACAGTCGTCTTCTGGATATCCAATCCGCCCTCGAAGTAATCGGGGCGACGGTAGTGCCTCTTGGGACAGGCTACAAACACTGGTTGCGGCTCATGGAGATCGTCAGCATAGATACCTTGATCAGCACGCCTCAGCTCATCATGCAGCTCATCATCCAGTTGCAGGCCGCGGGAAAGAACATCGCAGACTATCCGATCTCCCGGATTCTCTGCATCAACTTCAATAACATCCAAAATCCCCTGCAGCAACACATCCAGGAGCGCACCAAGACCAAGGTATATAATCTCTATGCCCCGCCGGAGCTCGGTATGGCAGGTATGCTCTATCAGTGCGAGGCTCACATGGGGCAGCATGTACAGGAAGATTGCTTCTATGCGGAAATCGTGGCCTTTAACAGCGATAAGCCCATTGAAGAGGACAATCGCATGGGAGAATTGGTGGTGACGACTCTTTCCGCAGAGGCGATGCCTTTGATCCGCTATCGTACCGGTCAGGCCGTGAGTTGCATGAGGGATTCCTGCAGGTGCGGGAGGACGCTGATGCGGGTGGCGACTCCCTTCAGTTATCTGTGAGGATAAGGAACGGTTCAGAAATAACTGATACACCTTGCTTGCCCAAATTTCCATAGACTGCGTTATCGTCCGTCAACGTAACACCGCTACGCCTCCTTCCTCCGCCTTGCCTATGGAAATTTGTTCTGCGCTGTCTGTACACTTTATTTCTTGCCAGTTCCTAAGTGGAACATAGGAGAGTATTTATGAGAGTAGGGAAGATGCCGGGGCTCCTTTTGGTCCTGGCCCTTTGTTTTGCACTCTTCACGGGAGGTTGCGGAAGCTCCAAGGAGAAGGTGGTCTACCTGACGCACAATGACAAGGCCGTTTTCGGTTCCCTCATCAAGGAGGCATTTGATCGGATCGCCAGGAGCCACAATCAGCCGGTGGAGTATAAGGACGCGGGGAATCGGGCGGAGACGCAGATTGCTCAGATAGAAGAGGCTGTGAAAGATGGCGTAAAGATCATCGTCCTCTTGGCGGTGGATGAGGAAAAGCTCGTCCCGGCCGTCGAGAAGGCAATGGATGCGGGAGTTCACGTCATTGCGGTGAACCGTCACCTGAGGTCTTCGAGAGTTCTGGGCGTTTTCCCCGATGAGTACGGAGCAGGAAAACTCCAGGCGGAGTACATGGAACGAAATCTTCCCATGGGAGCGAGAGTGGTCTACTTGCAGGGAACCGCCTCTCAGTTGAGCGCACAGGAGCGATGGGCGGGTTTCAGGGAAAGATGCCTCGAACGACGGAAGGACGTTCATCTCATGGATCGCAAGGACGGCAACTACAGCCGGGAGGAAGGGCACCGCATCATGGCTCAGTGGCTGGAACGCTATCCCCATGTGGATGCGGTGATTTGCGGCAACGATGAGATGGCTCTGGGAGCTTATGAGGCTCTCAAAGAAGCGGGACGTTCCAGGGGGTGCATGGTTTCCGGCATTGATGCCACGGAGGCAGCTCTTGCGTCCATCGGCGCAAACGGAATGGTGCAGACGGTAAAGCAGGATGCGGCCCATCAGGCAGCCGGGGCCTACCAGTTGGTGGATGAGGTGCAGCGCGGCGTTGCCCGGAAGGGGAATATCATCAGCCCGTTCACATCCATCACCAAGGACAATCTGGCGCAGTTCCGCAAATGATGTTTCGAAAGATCGGGCTCGGAGCCTGACGAAAAGGTGGGCTGAACGAATATCATGGAGGCGAGGGCATGGTAACCATCAAGCAAATCGCGGACATGTGCGGAGTTTCGCGGGGGACGGTGGATCGGGTATTGAACAATCGCGGCAACGTGCGGCCGGAAAAGCGCGACATGATATTGGAAACGGCAAAAAAATTGAATTACACGCCGAATCCGGCAGGACGTGCTCTCGTATCCAGGCAGAACAGTCCAACCCTTGGCATTGTCCTTCCCGCCGAGGGACTCAGTTTTTATGATGACATCATCGAAGCCATTCAGAAAGAAGCGGAAAAATACGCACTGTTTGGTTTGAAAGTGATCTGGCGCATGACCAAGGGGTATGATGCGAACGCCCAAGCCGATGTACTGGAGGAACTTGCTCCCAAGATCAATGCCTTGATCATAAATCCCATCAGTGCGCCGCAAACCAGAGAGAAAATCAACGATCTTGTGGATCATGGCATTTTTGTCGTCACCATCAACAATGACATTCGTCAGACGAGGCGGCACTGCTATGTGGGCAGCGATTATCGAAACGGCGGCGAAACAGCGGCGGCCCTTCTCAGAATGCTGCGTCCCGTCGGCGGCGAGGTAGGCGTCATGCTGGGGTCCTTTCAAATGTTTGGCCATCAGGAACGGTTGGAGGGATTTCGTTCCGTACTGGAAGAAGACGAGCGTTTCAAGATCGTGTCGGTAGTAGAGGATAACGATGATGATTTTTGCGGTTATGAGGGAATTTCCACCATGCTGAAGGCCCACGAGAACATCCGGTCCATGTTCTTTGCTTCCTCGGGGGGGACCTACGGGGCATGCCGGGCAATCCTTTCCCATCACAAAGAAAGGGACTTGACCGTTATCTCCTTTGATACCGTGCCGGGAATCGTGGAGATGATGCAAAAGGGTGTTATTGACGCGACCATATACCAGCATCCGCGAAGACAAGGGCAGATTGCCATGCAGATTGTCTACGATTGTCTGATCAGCGGTATTCGCTCGGAGAAGGAATTGCACATCATAAAAAATGATATTCGAATTCTGCAAAACCTTTAGGACGGTATACGGGTCAGACCACCGTTGCAGCGAGTCTTCCCTGCCTCAAAACTGTGCTCGTGAACATTTTTTCAAAAATTGATAAAAATCATTGACATATATCACCAAGTGTTGTAATCTATATACGTGAATTTATTCCGTGCTCGAGCAAATTATGACGGACTCTGAAAACCGCGTTATAACGAGGCGAAAGATGACCCCTCACCTCCGCAGGTGGGAGTGTTACATCCCGAAACGGGTGGTGAGCATATCTCTCGCCTCGTTGAAACGTCAGTTGGAAGATTTCGCCTATGGCGGAATTTGAACCATTGCGTTATAAACGAAGCACGGGAGCAACAGGGAGAAAAGCCCTGGGAACAAAGGAGATGACGCTATCGAGGGGAGAACAGCAGACGTCAGCAATTCGTTTTATCTAACGGAAAGGAAGGGAAAATGATGAAGAAAATCATTGCACTGTTCCTGGCGGTTGCCATGCTGGTCGTTGCGGCTGGCTGCGGCGGCGGGGACGAGTCGAAAGGCCAAGGCAGCAAAGCCGCCAGCGGCGAAAAGAAGATTACCATGGGATTCTCCCAGATCGGAGCGGAATCCGAGTGGCGCACGGCCAACACCGAGTCCGTCA
>CAMIWP010000048.1 GCA_946402475.1 uncultured Selenomonadaceae bacterium | reverse complement strand
CTGGCACGGCTCGTGTCTTCCGTCTGTATTTTCCTGGTGGAGTCTTCCCGTACCACAATGTCCTCCGTGACCCTCGCGCAACCGACGAAGGAAAACAGCAGAAAAACCGCAAGCACTGTCCACAGCCAACCAAAAAATTTTTTTCCCATACCCCTAGGACTCCCCTTCCTGCCAAAGTCAGAAACCAAGCAAGAAAGGGCAGCACCGCAGCAGAAGCAATGCTGCCCCTGTCATCGGGAACTTCACGGTTTCTCCGCTGCAATCACTTGCGGGCTTCCTGGACGGCAGCGACAAACTTGCGAGCCATGGCAGTCACCGCGTCGTAATCGCCCTTCTTGGCGCCCGCAGTGAGGCTTCCGCCTGCACTCACGGCTACGCATCCCGCCTTCAACCATTCGCCGGCATTCTCCGCGCTCACGCCGCCGGAGGGCATGAGAGCAGCTTGGGGAAGAGGACCGTGGATGTCCTTGATCATCTTCTGCCCGACGATGTCCCCGGGGAAAATCTTGATGATATCCGCCCCCGCCTTCAATGCCTCCACCACTTCGGTGGGAGTCATGACACCGGGACAGGAAACCACCCGGTAAAGGTTGCACATCTCCACCACTTCCCTCACAAAAGCGGGGGAGACAATGAACTGCGCTCCCGCGATGATGGCCATCCGCGCCGAGGCAATGTCCAGCACGGTTCCCGCGCCGATGACCACGCTGGGATCGTCGGCGTATTTCTCCGTCAGGGTCTTGATGGCCGTGGGGGCGTCCGGCGTGGTGAACGCAAGCTCAATGGCCTTTACGCCGCCCGCGATGCAAGCGTCCGCTGTCTTGACGCCGTCTTCCATGGTAGCACCTCTGACAACGGCAACAATTCCGATTTCCTGGAGTTTCTGCAATGCAACTGCTTTCTTCATGACAATTTCCGCCTTTCTCTTTCAGTCTTCTCATGGTCAGGGCTGCTTGCCGATGTAGGCAAGGAGACCGCCATCCACATAAAGGATATGCCCGTTGACGAAGTTGGATGCATCCGATGCCAGAAAGACCGCGGGACCTTCCAGATCCTCCGTGGTGCCCCAGCGGTTCGCGGGAGTCTTCGCTAGGATGAAGTCGTTGAAGGGATGCCCCGAAGTGCGCAGGGGCGCTGTCTGGGGAGTCGCGATGTAGCCGGGACCGATGCCGTTGCACTGAATGTTGGCATTCCCGTACTCCGAGCAGATATTGCGGGTGAGCATCTTGAGGCCGCCCTTGGCCGCCGCGTAGGCGGACACGGTTTCCCTTCCCAGTTCGCTCATCATGGAACAGATGTTGATGATCTTGCCGTGCCCTTTCTTGAGCATTCCGGGAAGGACCGCCTTGGAGACAAGGAAGGGGGCGTTCAGGTCGATGTCCACCACTTGGCGGAATTCCTCCGCCGTCATCTCCAGCATGGGAATCCTCTTGATGATTCCCGCATTGTTCACCAAAATGTCGATGATGCCCAGTTCCCTCTCAATGTCGGCCACCATCTTCACGACTTCCTCTTCCTCTGTGACATCGCAGAAATATCCCCTGGCATCAATTCCTTCCCTCTCGTATGCCGCCAAAGCTTCCTCCATGTGCCTTTCCCCGCGGCAATTGAAGGCGATTTTCGCCCCCGCCTTGGCAAATGCCCTGGCGATGGCAAAACCGATGCCATAGGCGGCTCCCGTTACCAAGGCCACCTTGCCTTCCAAGGAGAATTGCCTCAAGTATTCCATGTCACCGCCCATAACATCCCCTATCCTTCCTCCATAAACCGCTTCAAAGATTCCCTGTCGGGAAGCCCCTCGTTGTCCCCGGGCGACATGACCGCCAGAGCGCCTATGGCAGCGCCCCTGCGAACCGCCTCCGAAAGGGAGAGCCCCTCCAACAACGCGGAAACCGTGCCCACGGCAAAACCGTCTCCTGCCCCCACGGTGTCCACCACCTTTTTCACGGGGAAGGATGCGACGGTAAAGGCCTTTCCGTCCTTTTCCTTGCCGTAGGCTCCCTTGCTTCCGCCGAGCTTGATGACAACGGACGAAGCCCCCTGTTTCAGGTAGAAATCCGCAACATCTTCCGGTTCCTTGGAGCCCGTGAGAATCTCCCCTTCTCCAAGGCCCGGCATGACAAGATCCGCCTTGGATGACAGATGGTTCAATGTCTTCACCATGACTTCCCTGGACTCCCAGAGCATGGGGCGCAGATTGGGATCGAAGGACACGGTGCATCCATGGGAGCGCGCCTCTTCCATCAGCCGCTCCACGGCCTCAAGGCAAGACGCCGAAAGAGCCGCAGGGATTCCCGTGGCATGCACGTGCCGAACCCCCTCCCATGAAATCTTCGCCAGGCTCTTTGGATCGAAGTGGGAAAACGCCGTATGGCGGCGATAGTTCGCCACGAAAGGATCCGATCCGTCCTCCGTCTTTTCCTTCATCTGCATTCCCGTCAGGTAGTAATCGTCCTCATCGATATAGGATGTGTCGATGCGGCTCTCCCGCAGGAAATCACGGATATGATCCCCCAAGGGATCCCGTCCCAAGCGGGAGACATACGCTACGCTGTGACCCAAGCGGGCCAACCCGATGGAAAAGTTGACCTCCGCGCCGCACACAAGGCGGGTGAAATGCTCCACATCCTTCAGCGGTTTGGTCTCTTCTGCCACAAACAGTCCCATGGGTTCGCCGATCGTTAAAACCTCCGCCATATTCTTCGCTCCTTTCCGAAAAAACTTGCTTTCAAAATTCATATTCGCTCAGGCATTGAATATATTCAACCTTCCATCGCGTCAATCCTGCAAACGAAAAAAAAATTGCAGAGCCGAAGCTCTGCGCTACCTTCTTCGATTTTTGTACTTCTTTGCTTCATAGAGCGCCTGGTCGGCTCGCTGAAAAAACTCCACCGCGTCGTCTCCCTCCCGGACTTCTGCGATGCCCGCGCTGGAAGTGAAATGCGCTCCCCCGGGCAATACGTTGGAAGCGAGGATTGCCTTCTGGATGCGGGAAACCACCTCCTCGGCCGCTTTTCTGTCCGCATGGGGAAGGATGATCATGAATTCGTCCCCGCCCCATCGTCCCGCCGCGTCCGTTGCCCGGATGTTTTCTTCGATGGCCAGGGCCACCGCCTGCAGAGCCATATCACCCACATGATGGCCGAATTGGTCATTGACCATTTTGAAATCGTCCACGTCCATCATGATGAGGGACAGATCGTAGGGCTCTTCCCGATACCAGCGAAGGATCCTCTCCATGGCTTCACCCAACCCGCCGTGATTCAGAAGGGATGTCAGGGAGTCGTGCTTCAGCTGGTTGCGCTCGTAGTCAATACAGCTGGCAGGGACATTCATGCCAAGTTTAAGCGCCTGGGCAAATCGCTTGCAGCTTCCGTAGCCGCAGGCATGGCAGTTGATGGTTTGGGATTCCGGCGTCCGCTTGAAGAGGAAATGATAGGCTTCCTCCAAATCCTCATCCTCGAACCGTCCGTCGGGAACCCTGCGATCCGCGTACTGGCGCCTGAAATCCTTCCAGTTGAGATGCTTGTCGAAGAAAACATGGGGGGCATACTCCACTCCCGACTCTGTCTCCCTCACCTGCCGAGCCTCTTTTTCTCTCTTTCTGTCGTTGGTCACGCTGTCGATATCATCCAAGGCCACGTCCCGATCCGTTCCCGTGCCGAGATTGCACCCTCCCCCGCAGTTCAGGATGTCCACGAGCTTCGGGATCTTCGCTCCCCGCTCCCTCCTTGCAAGGTATTCCCGCAGGTAGTCGTAGGAGCGATCCACGGCATCCACCTGGCGGATCCACATGTCCTTGTCCGTCACCCGCACCGTTTCCGCCAGCCCGCCGGGACGGCTGTACACATGGCCGATGCCCGACGGCATGCCGTCGAAGTCCAGAGAGGGATAGCGGGACAGATCGATCTGCTGCTCCTCCATCATCTTCTTGAGCTTGGAAAAAGTGACATTGTACTGCACGAGATGCCCCGTGTTCGCATCCCCCATCTCCTCCGCCTTCGCAATGCAGGGAGAGAGAAAGGCAATGCGGCCCCGCACATGCTCATAGCGACGCAGGTAGAAGGCAAGGCACATCAGCGGACTCTGAATGGGGGCCAGATAGGGAAGGATCTCCGGAAGATACCTCTCGCAGTAATTCACGATGGAGGGACATGGCTGGGCAATCATGGAAGGTATGCTCATTGCCTCCATGGCTCGAAGATATGCCCAGGTAGCGATGTCCGCTCCCAGTGACACATCATAGATCCTGCTTACTCCCATGGACTTCATCCAACCGAAGAGCCTGCCCAGCTCCGGGAAGTGAACCTGGGCAGCGGGAGCGGCCACCAAGGTGATGGGCTCCTTGAAGGGATGCCGGAGATCCTGAAAAAACTGCTCCGTGTCATCCACGTAGTCCCGAGCCCCATGATCGCAAACCGTGATGCACGCGCCGCAGGAGATGCAATAGTCCCCGTCCACCGTGATCTTTCGGCTGCCGTCAAAGGCGTGGTACACCTGGTTGGCGCAATCCACCGGGCACACGGAAATGCACTTGTTGCATCCCGTACATTTCTCTTCAATGGTAAACACACGGTTCTTTACTCTGTGATCATTCCCGCGCATTGGATCAGCCCCCCAAGCACATGACACTATCGGATAAAATGCGACAGCAACCCTACAAAAAAGTAAGAAAGAACGCTAAATCCCGACGGGACCTCCCCCTTCGCCACCACGTCAATGCGTCCGATCTCCTTGCCCTCATACTTCAAAATGACATCCCCCACCTTCTGCCCTTTCTTCACGGGAGCAGTGACCAGGACAGGCATATCGTATTCCACGGAGTACTTCGTCGGTTTTTCCCCGTGAAGCAAAGGATAGTCCACATCTGCCGTCGGGCCGGCTTCCACGCGGAACTCCCGGCCATCCTTCACCCATATGGTCCGGATCATGCGTTCTTTGGATATTCCCCGATGGAGCCTCACATGTGCAAAACCATAGTCCAGGAGCTTGCGGGCATCCTGAAACCGGCTCTCCGTATCCGTGGAATTCATGATGATGGCAATGAGTTCCACGCCTTTTCTCTTAGCCGAAGCCGCAAGACACCCTCCTGCCGCCACGGTCCACCCGGTCTTGATACCCGTAGTCCCCTCGTACTGCCCCAGAAGGTCGTTGGTGTTCTCCATTCCGAGAAATCTTCCCTTGGGAGCTTCCCATCGCATGGATGCCGTCTTCTCCCCGACAATGCTGCGAAATTCTTTGTTCCTCAGGCAGTAGCGGGCAATCTTGGCCATGTCCCTTGCAGTGGAAACATGGGCTTTGTCGGGAAGGCCGTTGGGATTTGCGAAATGGGTGTCTCCACATCCTATTTCTTTTGCCTTCTCGTTCATCCGTTCCGCAAAGTTGCCGACGGTTCCGTTTATGTGCTCGGCAACAGCCACGGCGGCTCCGTTGTCCGACACCAGCATCATCCCCAGGAGGAGATTTTGCGCGTCCACCCGGTCTCCCGCCTGCAATCCCATGGCGGAATCCTCTGCCCCCGCTGCCCTTGGGGAAACGGTAATCAAGGAGCGTACTTTCATGTTCTCCAGGCCGAGGATGCAGGTCATCATCTTCGTCATACTGGCGGGAGGCCGCACCTCATCCGCATTTTTCTCGTACACCACCCGTCCCGTGGATGCCTCCACGAGAATGGCGGAGGTTGCCGAAATGACCGGCGCATCCCCTTTTCCCTCTCCCCGCGCTCCGACGGGGAGCATCAGAAATACCAGAAGAAACAGGCCGATTACAGGATAACCTAACTTCCTCACATTCCTTGCCTCATCCAATGTTTTTCGGCATCGCCAGCTTCAGGGCGTCACCGATGCTCTCCGCCCCGTAGAGCCGGATCCCCTTGACCTCGTCCTTCATCTGGCTGTAGTTCTTCATGGGCAGAACCACATGGAGGAATCCCAGCCGCTTCGCCTCGTTGACGCGAACGTCCGCCTGGCTCACCGCCCGGATCTCTCCCGACAGTCCCACCTCGCCGAATACGACGGTTTTGGGGCGGGGCAGCCGATTGGCAAAGCTGGAGGCCATGGCCACGCAAATGCCGAGATCCGCTGCCGGCTCATCGATCTTGATGCCTCCCGCCACCTTCACATAAACATCGCAAGTACCCAGGGAAAGATGCGCCCGTTTTTCCAGAACGGCCAGTAAAAGCTGGATGCTCTTGATGTCCACCGCATCCGAGGTACGCCTTGGGGGCACGTAAGGAGTGGGGGCCACCAGGGCCTGCAGTTCCACCAGCAGGGGACGCGTTCCCTCCAATGTTGGGACGACCGCCGTCCCCGCATCCGACTCCCGATCGGACAGGAAGAGCTTCGACGCATCCGGGACATCCACCAGTCCCACATCCCTCATCTCGAAGAGCCCTAGCTCGTTGGTGCTGCCGAAGCGATTCTTCACGGCCCGGAGCAAGCGGTACGCCGCATTGCGCTCCCCCTCGAAGTACAGGACCGTGTCCACGATGTGCTCCAGAACCCTTGGTCCCGCCAGGCTTCCCTCCTTCGTCACGTGGCCGATGACAAAGACGGCAATACCCCTTGTCTTTGCCATGCGAAGGAGTTCCACAGAGCATTCCCGCACCTGGGATACGCTGCCGGGGGCACTTTGGACATCGGGACGATAGATGGTCTGGATGGAATCAATGACGAGAAGTTCCGGCTTCACATCTGCCACGTGGACGCCAATCGTCTCGAGATTCGTCTCGCTGACCACCATCAGACGATCTGCCAGAGCATCCAGACGATCCGCCCGCATGCGCACCTGCCGGACACTTTCCTCCCCCGTGACATAGAGCACCCTTTTTCCTCCCCGGGCCGTGTTGGCACAGGCCTGAAGGGTCAGGCTGGACTTCCCCACCCCGGGATCTCCCACGATGAGCACCATGGAGCCCGGAATGATGCCGCCCCCCAATACCCGGTCAAGTTCCGGCGATCCTGCGGAAAAGCGGGGCAGATCCTCCACTTCCACCCGGGAGATGGGAAGGGGCTTCTGGGTGTCAGACAGGCCAAGGGAGAGTCCGCCGCCCTTCCCCGGTTCCGGTGGAGCAAATTCCTCCGCCATGGTGTTCCATGCGCCGCAGCCCGGGCATTTCCCGAGCCACTTGGGGGTCTCATAGCCGCATTCCTGACAGACATACACCGTCCTTCTCTTCTTCGGCATCGGTTTACCTCCCGGCAATTTCCCTCATTCTTCGGACGGCCCATCGACCCAGCCACAAAAAAGCCCAAAAGAGATTCAGCAGAAAATTTGCCAGCTTCCCGCCGAATCCTCGAGGAGCCAGACTATTTCTCCGCCCCATTGG
>CAMIWP010000047.1 GCA_946402475.1 uncultured Selenomonadaceae bacterium | reverse complement strand
CCTTCATTCCCTGCCGCTCTGCTTCCCTGGCGACAGCCTCCGCGACCTCTGCATGCGGTCCGGCGGTGGCCCCCAATCGGATCTCCCCCGCAGTCGTATCCGCAGTACCTCCGCACCCCGTCAACAAGAATATAGTAAATAGCATTGCCGCGAACGCCGTCGAATGTAACCTTTTCATAAGAAACCAGCTCCCGTAGTTTTATTTACATACTGTGTATATATGTTTTTGTAATCATACCGTATTTGCTCTGATACGTCAATACGCACCTATAAAGTGTACAGCGAGGAAATCCATTGACTCGCAATGCGCCCCATGGTCTTTCCGAAAAAAAGAGCGTGCACGCAATCACTTTGCATGTACGCTCTTTTTGTGGGATTTCAATCATCAAAATGCGTCTTCGTCGCCATGAGGCGGGCCTTGGCCCGCTGCAGGGCGAGTTCGGCGCGCTTCACGTCGATATCGCTTTCCTGCGGGGGCGAGCCCTGGTGAAAGGCGGCGATGCGCTCCTTTGCCCTCTGGTACGCTTTCTGGGCGCGGTTCACATCAATGGCCTCGGGTTCCTCTGCGGCGCTGGCGAGGACGGTGATCTTCTCGGGAGTGACTTCCATGAATCCGCCGGCCACGGCCAGAAGGTGCTCCTCCGCCTCACCGGGGAGCTTCACCCGCATGGCATGGGGAATGAGCCCCGTAACGAGGGGAGCGTGCCTGGGCAGAATGCCCAGCTCCCCGGCGGTGGAGCGGACGATGAGCATGGCGATGTCATTCGCGTAGACCACCCGGTCAGGCGAGACAACCTCCAGCTTGATCGTGGCCATGGATCATCCCTCCTCTTTGAGCTTCTTCGCTTTTTCGACGGCCTCGTCGATATTGCCCACCATGTAGAAGGCGGCCTCGGGAAGCTCATCGTACTTCCCTTCCAAAATCTCCTTGAATCCGCGAATGGTATCCTTCAACGTGACATACTTGCCCGGGGAGCCGGTGAAGACCTCGGCCACCGCGAAGGGCTGAGAGAGGAACCTCTGGATCTTCCGGGCGCGGGAAACGGTGAGCTTGTCCTCGTCGGACAGCTCCTCCATGCCCAGGATGGCGATGATGTCCTGAAGCTCCTTGTACTTCTGCAGCACCGCCTGAACGCCGCGGGCCACCTGATAATGCTCCTCGCCGATGACGTGGGGATCCAGGATGCGGGAGGTGGAATCTAAGGGATCCACGGCCGGATAGATGCCCAGCTCCGCAATCTGGCGGGAGAGCACCGTGGTGGCATCCAAATGGGTGAAGGTTCCGGCAGGCGCCGGGTCCGTCAGGTCATCCGCAGGAACGTAGACGGCCTGAACCGAGGTGATGGAACCCTTCTTCGTGGAGGTGATGCGCTCCTGAAGGGCGCCGATGTCCGTGGAAAGAGTGGGCTGGTAGCCCACGGCGGAAGGCATGCGGCCCAGAAGTGCCGACACCTCGGACCCCGCCTGGATAAAGCGGAAGATGTTGTCGATGAAAAGCAACACGTCCTGGCCCTGCACGTCGCGGAAGTACTCCGCCATGGTGAGGCCCGTGAGGCCGACGCGCATACGCGCCCCGGGAGGCTCGTTCATCTGCCCGTAGACCAGGGCCGTCTTGTCGATAACCCCGGACTCCTTCATCTCGTTCCAGAGGTCGTTGCCCTCACGAGTACGCTCGCCCACGCCGGAGAATACGGAATAGCCGCCGTGCTCCGTGGCGATGTTGTGGATGAGCTCCATGATGAGAACCGTCTTGCCCACGCCGGCGCCGCCGAACAGGCCGATCTTTCCGCCTCGGGAATAGGGAGCGATGAGGTCAACCACCTTGATGCCCGTCTCCAGGATCTGGGTGGACGTCTCCTGCTCGTCAAACTTCGGGGCGGGACGGTGGATGGGCCAAAACTCCTTGTTGCCCACGGGGGTGGGATCATGGTCGACGGTCTGGCCCAGGACGTTGAACACCCGTCCCAGGCATTCGTTGCCCACGGGAACCTTGATGGGGCTCCCCGTGTCCTCCGCCTCCATGCCGCGGGTGAGACCGTCCGTAGAGCTCATGGCGATGCAGCGGGTCACGCTGTCCCCAAGATGCTGCATGGTCTCAACCACCAGGTCGATCTTCACATCCCCCACAGTCCCCTTGATCGTTACTGCGTTGAGAATCTCCGGCAATTCCCCCGCCGGAAACTCGATATCTACGACAGGCCCGATGACCTGTACGACTTTACCTTTTGCCAATGGTAAACCTCCTTCGTTCGTGGCCCGCTATTGCAGGGCATTGGCGCCGCCCACGATCTCGTTGATCTCGTTGGTGATGCCGGCCTGGCGAACCTTGTTGTAGTGCAGGTCCAGCTTGGCGATGAGCTCTCCGGCGTTGTCCGTCGCGTTGCTCATGGCGTTCATGCGGGAACTCAGCTCACTGGCAGCCGCCTGCAGGAGCGCCGCATAGATGACCGTGACCAGATACTGGGGCAGCAGAAAGCCCAGGACTTCCTCCGGGGATGGCTCATAGATGTACTCCACGTGGGTGCCTCCCTCGGTCTTCGTTCCCTCGCCTTCCCCCTCAAAGGGAAGCAGGCGGACGACCTCGGGCACACAGGTGATGGCGGACACGAACCTGGAGTACACCATGTCGATCTCCCGGATCTCCCCGGACTCAAAGCGATGGATGAGATCCTTGGCAATCTCGTTGGCGTGCTCGTAATGGGGCCGCTCGCTGATGCCGGAATACTCCTGCACGATGGTGTAGCCACGGTTCTTGAAATGTTCCTTCGCCTTGCGTCCCACGGTCACCAGCAGAGTGTCCGACTTGCTCTCGATATGGGCCACCGTCTCCTTGAAGACATTGCTAGAGTAGGCTCCGGCAAGGCCCTTGTCCGCTGCCATCACGAGGATGAGCTTCTTTCCCGTCTCATGCTTCTCCAGCAGGGGATGACTGAAGTCCCCCGCATTTGCCGCAATCTGGTGAATGACCTCCGCCGCCTTGTCCGCATAGGGCTTGTTGGCCGTGGCAGCTTCCTTTGCGCGGCGCAGGCGTGAAGTCGCCACCATGTTCATGGCGTTCGTGATCTGTTGGATGCTCTTTACGCTTTTGATGCGTCGGCGTATGTCTTGTAAACTAGCCAAATCAAATCACCTCGCCCTACGCCATCTTGTAATTCACGGTTCCCTTGAACTCCTCGATCGCCTTGGACATCTCGGCCTCAAGCGCATCATCCAGCTTCTTCTCCTCGGCGATCTTCCGGCCGATTTCGGGATGCTGGGAGTGCATGAATTTTATGAAGTCATTGTGGAACTGCACCACCTTTTCCACGGGAATATCCGCAAGGAAACCCCGCACGGCGGTGAAGATGGTGAGCACCTGATCCTCTACGGCGAGAGGGGAATACTGGGCCTGTTTCAAGGTCTCCACCATGCGGGCGCCGCGATCCAGCTGGGCCTTCGTGGCCTTGTCCAGATCGGAGCCGAACTGGGCAAAAGCCGCCAGCTCGCGGTACTGGGCGAGATCCAGCCGCATGGTGCCCGCCACCTGCTTCATGGCCTTGATCTGAGCCGAACCACCCACGCGGGACACGGAAAGACCCACGCTGATGGCGGGACGGATGCCGGAATAGAAGGAGTCCGTTTCCAGCATGATCTGGCCGTCGGTAATGGAGATGACGTTGGTAGGAATGTAGGCCGACACGTCCCCCGCCAGGGTTTCGATGACCGGCAGGGCGGTGATGGAACCGGCCCCCAGCTCATCCGAAAGCTTGGCGGCACGCTCCAAGAGACGAGAGTGGAGATAGAACACGTCCCCGGGGTACGCCTCACGACCCGGCGGGCGGCGGAGAAGCAGGGACATGGCGCGATAGGCCGCCGCATGCTTCGTCAGATCGTCGTAAACGCAGAGGCAGTGGCCTCCTTTATACATGAAATACTCCGCCATGGATACCCCCGCATAGGGAGCCAGGTACTGGAGAGGTGCGCTGTCCGCGGCCGTGGCGGCCACCACAATGGTGTACTCCATGGCGCCGTTGTCCTCGAAGGTCTTCACCACCCGCGCAACGGTGGAAGCCTTCTGGCCGATGGCCACATAGACGCAGATGCAGTTCTGCCCCTTCTGGTTCAGAATGGTATCCACGGCGATGGCCGTCTTGCCCGTGCCGCGGTCGCCGATGATGAGCTCGCGCTGTCCGCGACCGATGGGAACCAGGGCGTCAATCGCCTTGAGTCCCGTCTGGAGAGGCTCGTGAACGGACTTGCGATCCGCGATGCCGGGCGCCTTGAACTCAACGGGGCGGGATTCCGTCGTGGCAATGGGGCCCTTGCCGTCCAAAGGACGCCCCAGGGCATCCACCACACGGCCGATCATGGCCTCCCCCACGGGCACCTGCATGATCTTGCCCGTGCGCTTGACCGTGTCGCCCTCCTTGATCTCCGTCTCGCCGCCCAGGATGACGGCGCCCACATTGTCCTGCTCAAGGTTGAGAACCAGGCCGTACACATCGTTGCCGAAATCGAGAAGCTCTCCCGCCATGGCTTTGTCCAGGCCATGGACGTGGGCGATGCCGTCACCGATCTCGATAACAGTTCCCACATCATCAACGTTCAAATCCACATTGTAATTCTTGATCTGTTCCTTGATGATGGCTGTTATTTCTTCAGGATTCATTTTCATCTTTCGCTGTCACCCCATCATTTATTTGCCATCAATTCTTTGGAAAGAGCTGCAAGACGCCCCTGCACGCTGCCGTCGATGCGCTTGTCGCCGATCTTGACCACGACGCCGCCGATGATCCTCTCGTCCCGGTGCATGCGGAGTTGCACCTTCTTGCCCGTGACGGAGGCCAGCTTTGCCCGGAGCTTCTCCTGCTGGCCGGCTCCCATCTCCGACGCCGTCGTAACATCGGCGATGACGATGCCCATGGCCTGATTGGAGAGGGCGCGGTAGCCTTCCTCAATGGCTTCCAGAAAGGCGATGCGGCGCTTGTCCACCAGGAGCATCAGAAAATGATACACCACCGTGGAAAGCTCCTTGGAAAAGAGCTTGGTGATGAGCTCCTTCTTCGCCTTGGGCTGTACCTGCGGATTCTGGAAGAACTCCCGGGCGCCGGGCACGGAAAAGAGTTCCTCCTTTACCCGGGCCAGTTCCTTTCCGTATTCCTCCAGCTTCTGCTCTTCCTGGGCGATCTCGAAAATCGCCGTGGAATATTTACGTGCAAGCTGTATGTTTAGCATGGCAGATCACCAATCTTCTCCTTGTCGAGCTTCGCGATGAACTCGCCGATGATCGCCTCGTTGTCCGCAGCGTCGATGTTCTTCGTGATGATCTTGCCTGCGGCAGCCATGGAGAGGGCGACGACCTCGCCCTTGAGCTGTTCCACGGCGCGGGCCCGCTCCCGCAGGATCTCCTCCTGCGCGGCCTTCTTCATCTGCTCGATCTCCCGCTTCGTCTCCTGAATACTCGCGTCGTGCTCATCACGAGCCATTTTCTCCGCCTTGTCGATGATCTCCTGGGCCTTTGTCTGGGCGGCGGCCAGCTGTTCCTTGTTCTGCCGGAGAGCCGCCTCCGCAGCCGCCCGGTCGGCGTCCGCCTTGTCCAGGCTCTCTGCGATCTTGTCCTCGCGGGCCTTGAGCATCTTGACCACGGGCTTGTAGGCCACGGCGCGAAGAAGGATGACAAGTATCAGGAAGTTCAGGATCTGCGCGATGATGGTCGCATTAATCTCAATCAATTCCTATGCCTCCCCTCAATCCTATGGCAAACCGTCTTACTTGATGAGCGGGTTCGCATAGAGCATGATGAGGGCGACAACGGTTGCGATGATGGCCATGGCCTCGATCAAGCCGACGGAAATCAGGGTGTTCGTGAACAGGGTGTTCTTCGCCTCGGGCTGGCGGGTGATGCCGTCAATGAACTTGCTGGTGACGAGTCCGTCGCCAATGCCGGCGCCGATCGCGGCAAGTCCCATCGTGATGCCTGCACCGAGAAGAGCGGCTGCTACCATGATTGCGTTTTCCATAGAAAATCCTCCTTAAAATAATAAAGAAACAGACAACAGGCGAGCGCGGCGGATCATCCCTCGTGCTCGTCTTTTACGGCATTGGCAAGATACGCCATGGACAGCATTGTAAAGATGACTGCCTGGACACCGCCAATGAAAATACTGAACGCCAACCAGAGAACCGACGGGATCGGCATCCAGATCGGCATGAGCTTGAGCAGGACGATGATGAGAATCTCGCCCGCCAGAATATTACCGAAGAGACGGAAAGCCAACGTGATGGGCTTCGCGATCTCCTCAATGGCATTGATGATCACAAACACGGGAACCGGTTGGAAGAAATGAGCGATATAATGCCCACCCTTGAAATAAAGCCCCAGCGCGTGAACCATGACAATGACCAGAAGGGCCAGGCCCAGTGTGGTGTTCAGGTCATTTGTCGGCGAAGCCATCGTAGGAATGAGCCCCAGCCAGTTGGAAATGAGCAGGAACAAAAAGAGCGTGACGATGAGCGGCGCCAGAACGCGGCCCCGTTGTCCCATCATCGCGTCAATCTGTCCGTGCAGCCAGAGGACAACCATCTCCACCACATTCTGCCAGCCCGACGGAACCATTTTCAGGTTTCGGGTGGCAAGGAACGCGATGAGAAGGACGATTGCCATGACAATCCACGTCATGACCAGGGTTTCTTCATTGAAGGTCCAGCCGGCAAATTGCACTACTTCGCGAACACCGATTTCATGCATATACCTCTACCCCCTTGCTTCGCATCCCCGAATCGCAAAGGGATGCTTTTTGATGCCCCATCTGTTGCAGTTCAATGTTTCCCGTCGATGTTCCCCTGGATCAGGTGGAGCAGGGAAAGTCCGTAGAACAGGAGAAAGCCCAGGGCCGTCACGCCGAAAACCTGCACGGAAATATGGATGGCCGTGAAGAGCACCGCGAAAAGAGTGCCCAGCCGCAGAACCAATCCCCACAGCATTTGCTTCTTCGCGCCGTCGACGGAAAGAGCCGCGCTTCTCCAGGTACGATAGACCATCGTCCCCACAAAGATCCCGCCCGTGAAATAACCGAGGAACAGCGCCCCGAGAAGGCTCCCGTTCCCTTCGGAAAAAAGCATGAGGGCAACCATCAGGGTGACAATCCCCAAACTCCTCAACAGGCGTTTGACAAACACCGACAAAAAATCCTTCATATTCCCCCTCTGACAGCGCCACGGACGCCGCCTTCGACGAATCCCTCATCTTGCCGCAACAGCTAACACCCTAAACTTCGACACAAAACGCCGATTCCCTTCTTTCTTTTTGATTTCTTATGATATATTTTTCTTCCGCGCTCTCAACCCTTGTACACCCGAGGCACCCGTGCCGACACGAGGCAGGTCACCTCGT
>CAMIWP010000046.1 GCA_946402475.1 uncultured Selenomonadaceae bacterium | reverse complement strand
GAGGGGGTAGCAAATGAAAGTAGCGGCGAGCGATTTTGATGGGACATTATATCACAAGGGCGTTGGGATTTGCGCGGAGGATTAGGAGGCCGTTCGTCGATGGCAGGAGCACAGGAATCGGTTCGGCCTTGTGACCGGGCGGAACCTTCATCTGGTGCAGCTTACCCTCGCCGACTATGACATCCGGTTGGACTTCTGCGTGGCACTCAACGGAGCCGTCATCTTTGACGGAGAGGGCAGGGAGGTGTTTTCTGCGGAATTGTCCCGGGAGGCGGTGCGCGATCTGTGGGAGCATGAGATCGTCCGGGAGAGTCCCTATGTCATGACCCTGCAGGGGAACGGAACCTTTGTGAAGTGGAACGATCCGGAATGGAAGGATCCGTGGCGGGAGGTGGGACTCCCCCAGGTGACTCCCGAGGAAGCCAAGGAGATTCCGCACATCCTGCAGATGTGTTTTGCGGCGAGGTCTCCGGAGCGGGCGGGGGAACTGGCAAAGGATCTGAATGAGCAGTTCCGGGGACTTTTGTCGGCGGAGGCGAACCTCTTTTACATCGACGTGTGCGCTGTGGGAAACAACAAGGGGGCGGGCCTGGCCCATTTGCAGGAGAAGATGGGATGGGAGAAGGCTCCCCTTTACGTTATTGGCGACGATATGAATGATATTTCCATGATCCGGAGATTCGGAGGATTTGCCATGGAAAATGGCAATCCGGAGGTGAAGAGAGCCGCCCGTCGGATCTTTTCCTCCGTGGGAGCCATGCTGGAGGAAATGGACGGAAATCATCGGGTGCCATGAGTTTTGGATCGCATCTGGAATTGTTGCGGGGGAAAGGAAGGAAAGGCCAATGGCGATGGTGCCGAAGCTCAATACCATGCAGTTTGACAGGGAGACGCCCTTTGAGGTGGTGGCTCCCTTTGCGCCCATGGGAGATCAGCCCCAAGCCATTCGAGATCTGGCGGCGGGCATCGAGAACGGGCAGGAAGCGCAGGTGCTTCTCGGGGCCACGGGAACGGGGAAGACCTATACCATCGCCAAGGTCATCGAGAAGGTGCAGAAGCCGACTCTGGTCATCGCCCATAACAAGACCTTGGCGGCGCAGCTTGCCAGCGAGTTCAAGTCCTTCTTTCCTCATAACTATGTGGGCTATTTCGTGAGCTACTACGACTACTATCAGCCGGAGGCATATATCGCGTCCACGGATACCTATATCGAGAAAGACGCCTCCATCAACGATGAAATCGACGAGCTGCGGCATTCCGCCACGTGTTCCCTCTTCGAGCGGCGGGATGTGATCGTGGTGGCCAGCGTTTCCTGCATCTATGGTCTCGGATCCCCGGAGAGCTACCATGAGATGGTGCTGTCCCTGCATAAGGGGCAGGCGACGGATCGGGATGAAATCCTGAGAAAGCTGGTATCCATCCAGTACGAGAGGAACGACATCGCCTTTGAGCGCGGCAGATTCCGCGTGCGGGGGGACGTCATCGAGGTGTTTCCGGCAGGTTACAACAACAGGGCGGTGCGCATCGAGCTCTTCGGCGATGAGGTGGATCGAATCCTGGAGTTCGATGTGACCACGGGGGAAATCTACGGGGAGCGCGTCCATTCTATGATCTTCCCTGCATCTCACTATGTGACGGCGGATGAAGACATGAAGATCGCCATGGGAACCATACGGGAGGAACTGGAAGAGCAGCTCAAGTCATTCAAGGCCCAGGGCAAGCTGTTGGAAGCGCAGCGCATTGAGCAGCGGACGAATTACGATCTGGAAATGATGCAGGAAATGGGATATTGCTCCGGCATCGAGAATTATTCCCGTCATCTCACGCAGCGAAAAGCAGGGGAGGCTCCCTATACGCTGCTGGATTATTTCCCGGAGGATTTCCTCATGGTCATTGACGAGTCCCACGTGACGCTGCCCCAGCTTCACGCCATGTACGCCGGGGACAGGAGCCGCAAGATCTCGTTGGTGGACAACGGTTTTCGCCTGCCGTCGGCCTTTGACAATCGTCCCCTGACCTTCGAGGAGTTCTCCCAGCGCATCCACCAGATCATCTACGTTTCGGCGACGCCGGGAAAATATGAGTTGGGACAGGCCCAGCAGGTGGCCCAGCAGATCATCCGTCCCACGGGACTTCTCGACCCGGAGGTGGAGGTGCGCCCCCTGGAGGGACAGATCGACGACCTTCTGGGGGAGATCCGGCTCCGGGTGAAACGGAACGAGCGCGTCCTGGTGACGACGCTGACGAAGAAGATGGCGGAGAATCTTACGGATTATCTGAAGGAAGTGGGCGTCAAGGTGCGGTATCTTCATTCGGACATCGCCACCATTGAGCGGGCGGAGATCATCCGTGAGCTGCGGGCGGGGAAATTCGACGTCCTCGTTGGCATCAATCTCCTGCGGGAAGGACTGGACATGCCGGAGGTCTCCCTGATCGCCATTCTCGACGCGGACAAGGAGGGGTTCCTTCGGTCGGATACCTCTCTGATCCAGATCATCGGACGTGCGGCGAGGAATGCCAACGGGCACGTCATCATGTACGCCGACCGGGTGACGGACTCCATGCAGCGGGCCATGGACGAGACCCAGCGCCGCCGCGATGTCCAGAAGGAATACAACAAGGCCCACGGCATTGTGCCGAAGACCATCGAGAAGCCCATCGTACAGCTCATCGAGACCACCTTGGTGGCGGAAACCGCCGCAAGCTACGGGGAAGATGGCAAACAGAAAAAGAAGAAGCTCACGAAGAAGGAAAAGGAGAAGGTGCTGAAGGGATTGATCCGGGAGATGCAACAGGCATCCCGCGCCCTTGCGTTCGAGCGGGCGGCGGAGCTTCGTGACATGATCATCGAGCTGGAGGGGAGCATGCCTGCCAGCGCGAGGAAGAAATGAGCAGGTGTTTATGGAAAATACGATAAAGATCAAGGGAGCACGGGCCCATAATCTGAAAAATATCGACTTGGAGATCCCCAGGGACAAGCTGGTGGTGGTGACGGGCCTCTCCGGCTCGGGAAAGTCCTCCCTGGCCTTTGATACCATCTATGCCGAGGGACAGCGCCGATATGTGGAGTCCCTGTCCTCCTATGCCCGTCAGTTCCTGGGACAGATGGACAAGCCGGATGTGGACAACATCGAGGGGCTTTCCCCCGCCATTTCCATCGACCAGAAAACGACGAGCCACAATCCCCGTTCCACAGTGGGGACCGTCACGGAGATCTACGATTACCTGCGGCTCATGTTCGCGAGGGCGGGGCGTCCCCACTGTCCGAAGTGCGGAAAGCCCATCGCCCAGCAGACCGTGGATCAGATGATCGATCGCATCACGGAACTGCCGGAGCGGACGAAGCTCCTCATCATGGCCCAGGTGGTGCGTGGAAAGAAGGGGGAGCACAAGAAGCTCTTGGAGCATATTCGCAAGGAGGGCTATGTTCGGGCGCGGATTGACGGCGAGGTCTACGACGTGAACGAGGACATATCCCTGGAGAAGAACAAGAAGCATACCATCGAGGTGGTGGTTGACCGGCTTGTGGTGCGGGAAGGAGTGGAGCAGCGCTTGGCGGATTCCCTGGAGACCGCACTGCAATTGGGAGAGGGCGTTGTCTATGTGCAGGTGGTGGATGGGGAGCTTTTGATGTTCAGCGAGAATTTCGCTTGCGTGGACTGCGGCATCAGCTTGCCGGAGATCACGCCGCGAATGTTTTCCTTCAATAACCCCTACGGGGCCTGCCCCGAGTGCACGGGCCTCGGCAGCCACATGGAGTTCGACGAGGAGCTGGTGTTGCCGGATCCCTCGCTCTCTCTGGAGGAAGGGGTCTTCGCCCCCCTGTCGAAAAATCCCCACTCCTACGCCATGTGCGTCATGACCGCCCTTTTGGAAAAGCACGGCTACGGGGCGGACACACCATGGAAGGACATCGATTGGAAGGTGCAGGAGCTCCTGCTGCACGGCTCCAGGGAGGAGAGATATACCTTTTATTATACGAATATGTTCGGGGAGTACAAAGAGTACCATGTGCCTTTCGAGGGGGTCATGCCGCTCCTTTCCCGTCGCTACGAGGAAACGGATTCCGATGAGATGCGGGAATCTTATGAGAACTACATGACGGACATTCCCTGCCATTCTTGTCACGGGGCGAGGCTCAAGCCGGAGACCCTTTCCGTGACCGTAGGAGGGAAGAATATCTATGAAGTCACGGAGATGACCATTCGGGAGTGCGATGATTTCTTCCAGCATCTGGAACTCACTCCCCGGGAGCGGAAGATCGCAGCCCAGATTCTGAAGGAGATCCACGCGAGGCTGAGTTTTCTGCTGAACGTGGGGTTAGACTATCTCACCCTCTCCCGGTCAGCGGGAACCCTGTCAGGGGGGGAGGCCCAGCGCATCCGCCTGGCCACTCAGATCGGATCCGGGCTTATGGGAGTGCTCTATATTTTAGACGAGCCGAGCATCGGGCTGCATCAGAGGGACAACAATCGCCTGTTGGGAACCCTCAAGCATCTCAGGGATCTGGGCAATACGCTCATCGTGGTGGAGCATGACGAGGACACGATGTACGCCGCCGATCACATCATCGACATCGGTCCCGGGGCAGGCGCCAACGGAGGGCATGTGGTGGCGCAGGGAACGGCGCAGGAGATCATGGCGGCGGAAGAATCTGTCACGGGGCAGTATCTTTCTCGAAGGAAGTTCATTCCTGTGCCATCGGAGCGGCGAGCCGGCAACGGAAGATATCTTGAGGTAACGGGAGCCGGGGAGAACAACCTTAAGGACATCAGCGTGAGATTTCCCTTGGGGACGCTGACCCTGGTCACGGGGGTATCGGGTTCCGGCAAGAGCACTCTGGTCAATGAGATCCTCTACAAGGGAATCGCCTCGCGTCTTTACCATGCCAAGGGAAAACCGGGAAAACACAAGGGCATCCTGGGTCTGTCAAACATCGACAAGATCATCAACATTGACCAGCAGCCCATAGGGCGCACTCCCCGGTCGAATCCCGCCACATACACGGGGGTGTTTGACGGCATCCGCGAACTCTTCAGCCAGACCGTGGAGGCGAAGACCCGGGGCTATCGGGCGGGACGATTCAGTTTTAACGTCAAAGGCGGGCGCTGCGAGGCTTGCAAGGGCGACGGCATTCTGAAGATCGAGATGCACTTTCTGCCGGATGTCTACGTGCCCTGCGAAGTTTGCAAAGGTGCCCGCTACAATCGGGAGACTCTGGAGGTCAAGTACAAGGGGAAGACTATTTCCGATGTGTTGGACATGACCATTGATGAAGCCGTGGAGTTCTTCCAGAACGTGCCGAAGGTGGCGCGGAAGCTGCAGGTCATACAGGACGTGGGACTTGGCTACATCAAGCTGGGGCAGCCTGCCACGACACTGTCCGGGGGCGAAGCCCAGCGAGTGAAGCTGGCGACGGAGCTTTCCCGCCGCTCCACGGGAAAGACCCTCTACATTCTGGATGAGCCCACCACGGGACTTCACACGGCGGACATCCACAAACTGCTGGGGATTCTTCAGAGGTTGGTGGAGGGAGGCGATACGGTGGTGGTCATCGAGCACAATCTGGATGTCATCAAGACCGCCGATCACATCATCGATCTCGGCCCCGAAGGCGGAGACAAGGGGGGACAGATCGTCGCCGAAGGCACGCCGGAGGACATCGTGAAGGTGGAAGCGTCTTATACGGGGAAGTTTTTGAAACCCTTGCTGGAGGAGGGGCAGGGTACGGCATAAAGCGGAGTTATCCCTTGCAAACACTGCCCGAATCTGCTAGAATATCCTCGTATATCAATGGGCGATGAAGAAGACGAGCAGAGGCCCTTTCATTCTCGCGGGAATGAAGGGGCATTCTTTTATGTGGGAGGAATTGTGCGTGGCAGAGAATCAGGAAACGGGAACGAATATTCCCAAGGTATATGACCCTCAATCCTTCGAGAAGAAGTGGTACGAGTATTGGGAGAAGAACGGGTTTTTCCATGCGGAGGTGGAGAAGGACAAGAAGCCCTACAGCATTGTCATCCCGCCGCCGAATGTGACGGGTCAGCTCCATATGGGACACGCCATGGACAATGCCCTGCAGGACATCCTCATCCGTTGGCGGAGGATGCAGGGTTACAATACCCTTTGGATGCCGGGCTGCGACCATGCGGGCATCGCCACTCAGGCCAAGGTGGAGGGAGCTCTTCGGGAAGAGGGGACGAACCGCTATGAGCTGGGCCGCGAAAAATTCCTGGAGCGGGTGTGGCAGTGGAAGGAAAAGTACGGCAGCCGCATCATGTGCCAGCTCCGCGCTCTGGGCTCCTCCTGCGATTGGGAGAGGGAGCGCTTCACCATGGACGAGGGTTGTTCCAGGGCGGTGCGGGAGGTCTTTGCGAGTCTTTATGAGCAGGGGCTGATCTATCAGGGAACCCGCATCACGAACTGGTGTCCGTCCTGCAATACGGCTCTTTCGGACATTGAGGTGGAGCATGAGACGGAACAGGGACATCTCTGGCACATCCGCTATCAGGTGGAAGGCGAGGATCGCTGGGTGGAGATCGCCACGACCCGCCCGGAAACCATGTTCGGGGATACGGGCGTCGCAGTCCACCCGGAGGATGCGCGTTATAAAGACCTGGTGGGAAGGACACTCATCTTGCCCATCGTGAACCGGCGGATACCGCTGTTTGCCGATGAGTATGTGGATCCCGCCTTCGGCACGGGGGCTGTGAAGGTAACTCCCGCCCACGATCCCAATGACTTCGAGATGGGGCTTCGTCACGACCTGGAGCAGATCAAGGTCATCGAGAACGATGGCACCATGGGCGAGGGCGCCGGCAAGTATAAAGGCATGGATCGCTATGCGTGCCGCAAGGCCCTTGTGAAGGACTTGGATGAACTCGGCATACTGGTGAGCACCGAGGAGCATGAACATGCCGTGGGGCATTGCCATCGCTGCCATGCCACCGTTGAACCGCTTGTCTCCAAGCAGTGGTTCGTGAAGATGGAATCCTTGGCGAAGCCCGCCATCCAGGCGGTGAAGGACGGGCGCATCAAGTTCGTGCCGGAGCGGTTCACGAAGATCTACTGCAACTGGCTGGAGAACATCCGGGACTGGTGCATTTCCCGCCAGCTTTGGTGGGGCCATCGCATTCCCGCATGGTACTGTGAAGACTGCGGGGAGACCACGGTCTCGCGAGAGGATCCCGTTGCCTGCTCCAAGTGCGGCAGCAAGCGCATCCATCAGGACGAGGATGTGCTGGACACCTGGTTCAGCTCCGGCCTCTGGCCCTTCGAGACCATGGGCTGGCCCGAGGAAACGGAGGAACTCAAGCATTTCTATCCCACAAGCACCCTTGTCACGGGATATGACATCATCTTCTTCTGGGTGGCCCGCATGGTCATGATGGGACTCGCTTTCGGAAAGGATGTTCCCTTCCGCCATGTGTTCAT
>CAMIWP010000045.1 GCA_946402475.1 uncultured Selenomonadaceae bacterium | reverse complement strand
ACTGGGAGGAATACAGTCCTCTTCGGGGGGAGCACCTTCTGCTGGGCGTGGAGGTTGGCATGCGGCAGGAGACCTGTGAGGAAAGCTTGGCCTTTACAGACAAGGCTCCCTTCGATATGGTGGTGGGCGCACTTCACGTGTTGGAAGGCTTTGACCTCTATGAGCCGGAGATTTACGGGACGAGAGAAAAAAAGGAACTCTACCACGATTACCTGATGAACATGGCAAGGATGATCTACCAGCACGGTTTCATCGACGTGCTGGCACACATCGACTACATCGCCCGCTATGCCACCTATGAGGATCCCTCCATGGATTACGAAGAGTTTTCCCAGGACATCGACGAGGTCTTGCGGGCGTTAGTGGTGACGGACACGGTATTGGAGCTCAACACAAGGCGGCTGGAGGGATGGGCGTCCATCAAGGAACTCATGCCCATCTACTGCCGCTACCGCGAGCTGGGCGGAAGGTACATCACCATTGGCTCCGATGCCCATGCCCCCGATGCCATCGGGAGGAATTTCCACCTGGCGGAGGAATTCGTCGAGGAGTGTTCTCTGTACCCCGTAACCTTCTGTGAAAGAAGAATGGATGTCTGCCAGTGAGCAAACATGGAAAAACTCCCCATGGCGATGCGAGTCCTCCTCCCCATGGCCCGGATCTGGACAGAAAAAAGCCCCGAGCTTCCATCCTCGGGGCCGCCGCCATGACAGGCGGCAAGCAAGAACTGAAGTAATGAGCAATGAATCCCGCGAAAGCTCTCTCTGCGGGAAGCAATGCCCACGATGCGACCATCACGGGCATTGCTTTCCTCAGAGTCCCTCGGGGCCCCACACGCAAACAGGCCGCTTTCCCGAAAGATGGAAAGGGGCCTGTTTCTATCGTACATTTCAGTTCTTCTAAAATATTCCGATCACACAAGCTGTACGCCGGAATTTATAGTAGCACGGAATGTATCCGCAGAATCCCCATCCCCATCACTCGCAGGTAATCGGGAACCATCCGTGGACAGTCCCCTACGGCGATTGTCAATCAGGCAATTCTCCTGGCTCCAGGTCATCGCTCCTCTGCGCCTTCCCAAGGGATATCCCCCAGTGACATCACTCTGCGCCCGCAGGGCGCAAGGCAGATTCGCTCGCTGATACAGTGGCGGGACCGCGCCGGCATCTCACCGGTCTTCCTTATTAAGTCACGGACATGTCCATGCCCGACACCTGATCCAAATGCGTATGAAGTTGTCTGTGCCTTACCAGAGGTCATTATACCATCTCAGGCATGCCGTGTCAAGAAAATGATCTTTTCCAATCTCCAATGCGCGCCCCGTCATCAGCCTCTGCTCGAACAACGGCAGGAAAGGAAACACGGATGCATTCAGCGTTTCCTAAAATGTTTATTCTCTAATTCTTTTTTAATACTAGTATAACATAATCAGAGAATGATAAGTTTACCTTTTCCCGTATCCGTGATAGTATTGGGAGGATGGTGAATCAGGGGGTATCGTTTATGAAGAGATTTCGGAGAGGGAAGATTGGCTTGGCGCTGGTGGGCAGCCTGCTGACGGCATACCCTTCGTTTGGCAGTTGCGCGGACCTTTCTTTGCAGCAGGCCGTCAACATGGCGCTGGAGCAGAACACGTCCCTGCGCATTACACAGAAAGCCGAGGACAAGGCGGAGGCAGCGGTCCGGGAGGCGAAGGGGAACAACGGTATATCCCTTTCGGCCTCCGACAGTCTCTCGGTGAGCAAGAGCACGGACAGTGATCGAAGCTCGTCCAATTCTCTGGGGCTCAGCGCCAGTTACCCCATCTACACGGGTGGGAAGAACCAGGCCTCCATCGACAGCAGCGAACTAGGGTTGCGGGCCGCCGTATTGAAGACCCAGAGGGCGAGGGAAACCTTGAAGCTGGATGTGGTCAAGGCATATTACAATGCCTTGGAGGCCAAGAAGACCGCAGCGGTGAACCAGGAAGCCGTGGATAAGTACCAGGCCCATTATACCAACGTGCAGCAGCTGTACTCGGCGGGGAGCAAGGCCCGCATCGACGTGCTCCGGGCCTCGGTGGAGCTCTCCAATGCCCGGCAGATACTCATTCGATCCCGGAATGCCTATGAGGTGGATCTGGCAAGACTCCGGGATCTCATCGACATGGATCGGAACGAACCACTGAACCTCACGGACGATTTCGCCTATGTTGCCTTTGAGACCCCCATGGAGGAGTGCATTGATTACGCCTTTCGCAATCGCAAGGATCTGATGGTGGACAGGTACACCTTGAACCAGAAGGAGCTCGCCGTGAAGATGGCCAAGGCGGGTTACCTGCCCACATTGAATCTTTCGGCGGGGGCGGATCTCCTGCAGAACAGGTTTGAGCCATCCAGCGGCCACAGTTCCGGCTGGTCTGCGGGGCTTACCGCCAGGTGGAATCTCTTTGACAGCGGTGTGACCAAGGCCCAGGTGGATGCGGCGGAAACGGAGCTGGACATTGCCAAGCTCACCATGGAAAAGGATGAGGAAGCCGTGGATCTGGAGCTTCGGGAGGCGTACTACAATATGCGGGAGGCGGAAAAGCGCTTCGTTTCTACTTCGGATGCGGTGAAGCAGGCCGAGGAGGACTACTATATCGCCTCGGAGAAATACCGCGCCGGAGAGGGCATCATGCTGGATGTCATTGATGCCCAGGAGGCTCTTTCCGAGGCGGAGCTCAACTACATCAGCGCACAGTATGACTATGTGCGGTACAAGGCAGCGGTGGAGACGGCCATGGGCATCGGCCTTGACGATGCGGAGCAGGCGTCGGCGAGAAATATGACCATGGATATCGCGGAGACGATGGTTCCAGAGGAGGAAACCATCGTGAGGAAAGGTGAGACGGCAGAAGCTGTGACGGGTGAAATGGCGAAAGGCGGGGCAGTGAAATGAAGATCGGATGGAAGATCAAGGCGGGGATCGCTGCCCTGGTGATTGCGGGAGTTGCCTTCGGCGGCTATCGCTACTATGCGTCGGAACAGGAAGCGAAACAGGTCGCGGCAGTGGAGACCGTCCAGGCGGAGCGGCGTGACATGAAGTCCACGGTATCGGCCACGGGAACCATTGCGCCGGTGGACTCGGTGGAGGTCAGTCCCAAGATCACCGCGCGGATCACTTCGGTCCTGGTGAAGGAAAACGATGAGGTCAAGGCGGGGCAGGTGGTGGCCACCCTGGACGGCAAGGACTATGAGGCGAAGATGAACAAGGCCCAGTACGAGGTGACCAATACCAGATCGAAATACAATCGCATCTCCTACCTCTACTCCATCGGCGCGAAATCCCAGGAGGAGCTGGAGGATGCCCGGTTCAATTACGACACGGCTCAATCCAATCTCGTGTCGGCCCAGTCCGACGTGAACAATACCATCATTACGGCTCCCATGGACGGCGTGGTGGTGGGAGAGCCTCAGACCGTGGGAAGCATGGCGGTGCAGGGAAACAACAGCCCTACGGTCATCATGCGCATTGCGGATCTGTCCAGCAAGCAGATCCTGGCCAAGGTGGATGAGACGGACATCGGTAGCGTGAAGGTGGGCCAGGAGGCGACCTTTACGGTGGATTCCTATACGGGCAGAACCTTCAAGGCCAAGGTGTCGAAGATTTCCCAGACCGATACGGGGAACACGTGGAATATCAAGTCCAGCTCCTCCGGTTCCAGCTCCAGTTCCTCCTCCACTGCCAGCGTTATTTACTACTACGTCACATTGGAGGTGGAGGATCCCGAGAGCCTGCTCCTCCCCGCCATGACGGCGAGGGTGGACATTACGACGGCGGCCCGCAACGGCGTGCTCGCCGTCCCCCTTTCCACACTGAAGACGGACAGCAACGGTTCCTATGTGGTGCTGGTGCGTTCCGACGGTTCCCAGGAGAACTGCTATGTGGAAACGGGCATCTACGATGATGATTATGTTGAGATCCTTTCCGGCTTGGAAGAAGGGGCTGTGATCGCCGCCGGCTACACGGCGCAGAAAGCCGCCTCCACGGGTGGCTCAAAAAACGTCCGGGGCGGTCCGCCGCCCGTGTAATGAGGAGAGCGGGGATTCGCTGATGGCAAGGAACGAAAGAAATCTGACCATACGGCTGGAGGGCATCAAGAAGCTCTACCAGGTGGGAGATCAGGAGGTGGCCGCCCTCAACGGCATCAGCCTGGACATCCGTGCCGGGGAGTTTGCGGCGCTCATGGGGCCCTCCGGTTCAGGAAAATCAACCCTCATGAATATTTTGGGCTGTTTGGATCGCCCCACCCTGGGCTCCTATATGCTGGACGGTCAGGAAGTGGCGCACCTGTCCGATGATGAGCTGGCGGCGACCCGCAACAAAAAGATCGGCTTTGTGTTCCAGAATTTCAACCTGCTCTCTCGCATCAGCGCCCTGGACAATGTGGCGCTGCCCTTAGTGTACGCCGGGGTAGGCAGGAAGGAGCGCACGGAACGGGCGAGGTTTTTTCTGGATGCCGTGGGCCTTGGAGATCGCGCCGACCATCAGCCCAACGAGCTTTCCGGGGGGCAGCGGCAGAGAGTGGCCATTGCCCGCGCGTTGGTAAACGATCCCCACATCATCATGGCGGATGAGCCCACGGGGAATCTGGACACGAAATCCACCAAGGAGATCATGGAGATCTTCGAGGGGATGCACGCCAAGGGGCGCACCATCATCCTCGTCACCCATGAGCCGGAGATCGCCGCATGCGCCAGTCGGCAACTTCTGGTGCGGGACGGCGTGATCACAAGGGATGAGGGGAAAGGGGTGGTCATGGATGTTGTTTAGCGAGAGCTTTCAGATGGCCATCACGGCTCTCATGGCAAACAAGCTCCGCTCCCTGCTCACCATGCTGGGCATCATCATCGGCGTGGGGGCGGTCATCGCCATGGTGTCCGTGGGCATGGGGGTGACGAGCAATGTGCAGAACTCCATCGCCAGCCTCGGCAGCAACATGCTCATCGTCTCTCCCGGTTCATCGAACCGGGGAGGCCCCAGAGGAGCTGCAGGCTCCATGACGACCCTGAAGTACGATGACGCCATGGCCATCAAGAGCAAGGTCAGGAACATCGACTACGTATCCCCCACCGTCAGCCGCTCCTATCAGGTGGTCAACGGCAACATGAACTGGAACTCCTCGGTGACGGGGATCACCCCGGAGTTCATGGCGATACGGTCTCTGGAGGTGGAGCACGGGTCCTTCATCACCGCCAGCGACCTCGTCAAGCGGAACCGGGTGGCGGTGATCGGCGCGACGGTGGCGGCGAATCTCTTCGGCGCGTCAAATCCCGTGGGGAAGAATATCCGCATCAACAATCAGCCCTTTAAGATCGTGGGCATCCTTAAGAGCAAGGGACAGTCTTCCATGGGACAGGACCAGGATGACGTGGTGTACATTCCCATGACCACGGCCCAGGAGCGCATGTTGGGCATTACCTACATACAGTCCATCAACATCCAGGTGACGGATTCCACGAAAATGGACCAGGTCCAGGAGGACATCGAGGCGTTGCTTCGCCAGCGCCATCATATCGTTGCCGGGAAGGAGGACGACTTTAACGTCCGCAACCTCACGAGCCTCATGGAAACCATGAACCAGACCACCTCCATGCTCACCCTCTTCCTGGGGAGCATCGCGGGGATCTCCCTGATCGTCGGGGGCATCGGCATCATGAATATCATGATGGTGTCCGTGACGGAACGCACCCGGGAGATCGGCATCCGAAAGGCTCTGGGAGCCACCTTTTTCAACATCATGACCCAGTTCCTCATCGAGTCTGTGGTCATCGGCGTCATCGGCGGCGTCATCGGCATCGTTCTGGGTTGCACCATCTCTCAGGCCATCGCGAAATTCGGCAATTTCAACACGGTCATCACCGTGCTCCCCATTCTGGTGTCCTTTGTGTTCTCCGTAGGCATCGGCCTGTTCTTCGGCATCTATCCGGCAAGAAAGGCGGCGAAGCTGGATCCCATCGAAGCACTAAGGTATGAATGACCTGACGGGAATGCCATGCGATTTTTTTGAAGAAAGCGGGTGGGAATGTTTCGCATCCGGGAGGAGTTACGTCCTGCGATGTAGAATAAATTATTGTGTATGCTGTGTATGCTTTTGGAGGGATGTATCATGGAAAAGTCGAAGGTGTATTTTACGGATTTCCGCGTACAGGTGGGAACCAGTGTGCTTCAGAAGCTCAGGAATCTCTGCATTGCCGCAGGGATCAAGAAGATTAACATGGAGGGCAAGTTCGTTGCCATCAAGATGCATTTCGGGGAGTTGGGGAACATGGCTTTCCTCCGTCCCCAGTACGCCAAGGTCATTGCCGATCTGGTCAAGGAGCAGGGGGGGTATCCCTTCCTGACGGATTGCAATACCCTCTACCCCGGCAGCCGCAAGCACGCCCTGGAACACATGGACTGCGCGAATCTCAACGGGTTCAACCCGACGACCACGGGCTGTCAGATCGTCATCGCCGATGGGATCAGGGGCACGGATGAGGCGGAGGTTCCCGTGAAGAACGGGGAGTATGTGAAATCCGCGAAAATCGGCCGCGCCCTCATGGATGCGGACATCGTCATCAGCCTCAACCATTTCAAGGGGCACGAGATGACAGGGTTCGGCGGCGCCATCAAGAACATCGGCATGGGGGGCGGAAGCCGCGCGGGAAAGATGGAGCAACACTGCTCCGGCAAGGTTGTCGTCGATGTGGAGAAGTGCCGGGGATGCCGTCGTTGCGCCAAGGAATGCGGCTCCAATGCCATTTCCTATGTGGACAACAAGGCGAAGATCGACAAGGACCTCTGCAAGGGTTGCGGCCGCTGCATCGGTGCCTGCTCCTTCGATGCCATCGACAATGAGCAGTGGGATGCGGGGGATCAGCTGGATCGCAAGATGGCGGAGTACGCCCAGGCCATCTGTCAGGATCGTCCCTGCTTCCATGTGAGCCTGGCCATGGACATTTCTCCCAACTGCGATTGCCATTGCGAGAATGACGCTCCCATCCTGCCCGACATTGGCATGTTTGCCTCCCTTGACCCGGTGGCCATCGACCAGGCCTGCGTGGACGCTTGCCAGAAACAGGCGCCTCTCCCCAACAGCCAGCTGGGGGACAATCTGGCGAAGCCGGACTGGCAACACCACCATGACCACTTCATGGACAGCAACCCCAATGTCCATTGGAAGGAAACCTTGGAGCATGCGGAAAAGATCGGCATGGGGACCAGAGAGTACGAGCTGGTGACCCTCAAGTAATGCTGCAGGTGGAAAAGGCAGCGAGGGCATTGGAGGCCATCGATGCCTGTTGCGGCAGATGCGACGTATGCTCCCCGGACTGCCCCGTTGCCGTCGCACGAAGGGCCATGGAAGGGCTGCGATACGATCTGGAACAATACGAGGAAGAAGTGCCCCGGAAAGAATGAAAAAACGGGACTGTCACAAATGTTTCTGCGACAGTCCCGTTTTTTTATTTTTGTTCTACGGAAGATGGGAACACTTCGGAATCGCTCGTCATACGCCTTCGAATTGATAGGGGGGATCTACTTTATGATAGTGGGTGTGAAGAAGCTCATGGGCTCTTTCTCCCAAGGGTTCCCCCAAGTAATCCCGGTAGAGGGCGATAATGTCGGGATTCTCGTGGGATTTGCGGATGGGGAGTTCCCGGTCAATGCGGTAGAGGGCTTCCATGCGCTTCTTCTTGATGGCGTTGGTGGTGCCGATGGGCTGGCCGCCGCCGCCGATGCAGCC
>CAMIWP010000044.1 GCA_946402475.1 uncultured Selenomonadaceae bacterium | reverse complement strand
TTTCGAAATGCCTGTGATGGATTATCTGGAGCGGAATGCGGAGCTCTATGGAGACGAGGTGGCCCTGGTGGAGTTGAACCCGTCGGAGCCGGACAACCGCCGCATGAGCTGGAAGGAGTACAGCCTCATTGAGTCCAATTCCTTCGCTCCCTACCGCCGGGAGATCACCTGGAGCGTCTTTGAGGAAAAGGCCAACCGCTGCGCGAACCTGCTCCTGCAACGGGGAGTCCGCAAGGGGGATAAGGTGGCCATCCTCATGTACAACAGCCTGGAATGGCTGCCCATTTACTTCGGCATCCTGAAGACGGGGGCCATCGCCGTTCCCTTCAATTTCCGCTACGATGCGAAGGAAATCCTCTACTGCGCGGAATTGGCGGAGGTGCAGGTCATCCTCTTCGGGCCGGAGTTCATCGGCCGCATGGAGGCAAATGCGGAGAGGCTTTCCAAGGGACGCCTCCTGATCTTCGTGGGGGACAACTGCCCCAGCTTTGCGGAAAGCTATCACCTGATGGCGGCGGACTGTCCCAGCACGAGGCCCAATGTGGAGACCATCACCGACGAGGATTTCGGGGCCATTTACTTCTCCTCCGGCACCACGGGCTTCCCCAAGGCCATCCTTCACAAGCACCAAAGCCTCACCCAGGCGGCCCAGATGGAGCAGAAGCATCACGGGACCGCCCACGAGGACGTGTTCCTCTGCATACCGCCTCTTTACCATACGGGGGCGAAATTCCACTGGATGGGGAGTCTTGTGGTGGGGAGTCGCGCCGTGCTCCTGAAGGGGGCGAAGCCGGATCTCATCCTGGACGCTGTGTCCCATGAGAAGTGCACCATCGTCTGGCTCCTGGTTCCCTGGGCGCAGGACATCCTGGACGCGGTGGATCGGGGAAAGATCAAACTCAGCGCCTACGATCTCGGTCAGTGGCGGCTCATGCACATCGGGGCCCAGCCCGTGCCTCCCAGCCTCATCCGCCATTGGAAGGAGTATTTCCCCCATCACGACTACGACACCAACTACGGCCTTTCGGAATCCACGGGGCCGGGCTGCGTGCATCTCGGCGTGGAGAACATCCGCAAGGTGGGGGCCATCGGCGTGCCGGGGTATCGCTGGCAGTGCAGGATCGTGGACGAAGCGGGGAAGGACGTGAAGCAGGGGGACGTGGGGGAGCTCTGCGTGAAGGGGCCCGGTGTCATGACCTGTTACTACAATGACGAAAAGGCCACCGCCGAGGTGCTGAAGGACGGCTGGCTCTTCACCGGGGACATGGCCCGGCAGGATGAGGAAGGGTTCTACTATCTGGTGGATCGCAAGAAGGATGTCATCGTCAGCGGCGGCGAGAACATCTATCCCGTTCAGATCGAGGACTTCCTCCACAAATACGAGAAGGTGAAGGACGTTGCCGTCATCGGCCTCCCCGACCGCCGTCTGGGGGAGATCAGCACCGCCATCATCCAGGTGAAGGAGGGCGTGGACTGCACCGAGGAGGAGATCAACGACTACTGCATGGAGCTTCCCCGCTACAAGAGGCCAAAGAAGATCATCTTCGAGCCCGTGCCGAGAAACGCCACGGGGAAGATCGAGAAGCCGCTGCTCCGGAAGCGGTACGGCGCCGACAATCTGGTGGCAAAGGAGACGCAGAGGTAATCCATCAATCCATCACACGGGTTCACTTGTCGAAAAAAAGGGGCTTGCCGTCGGCCTCGGCTTTCTGGATCAGAATCTTCAACCGCTCGATATTTTTCTTGTGCCGGTCGATGGCGAAGCCGATCCGCGTGAGTTCTTCCTCGGTGAAGTCGCCGATGCTTTGGCGTTCCTCAATGACCTTGAGCCGTTCTTCCACGTCGCGGAGCTCGTCCCTCAAGAGCTTTTTGTGTTGCAGGGCAAAACCGTAGACGGCCCGCAATTGTTCCTCCACGTACTTGGCATAGCCCGGTTCCCCGGAGTCCTGTTCCAGCCGCTTCGCCACATGGCAGATGATGTCAAAGGGATTCTCTCCTCCGTGGATCATGTTGAGGATCTCCATCTTCATCTGCTGCTCCCGCCCGTGGGGGCGGGAGATGGCATCCTTGTCCTCCATGATTGCTCACCCCCTTTCCATGCGTGTCTGCTTTCCGGCCTCTGCATCGGCGAGTACGGAAAGTTTCATCTCGCAACAAATCGCCCGCAACAGAGCAGAACGCACAACGGTCATTGATATTTTACTACAGAAGGGAACCTCATAAACCTATTTTTTGCAACGGATCAAAATTTTCCGTACTTTCCCTTGTCACCAAGCCGATGACCGTTGTAAGATTAAGGAAAAGGACATCGCCGTGAAATTTAGGAACAGTTCCTTATCAGGCAGGAGAGGATCATGGTGAAAAAGGTGCGGATTACGGTTGTGAGGAAGGCATCCTACGAGGATTTAATGGAAAAGTATGAGAATCCCATGGAGCATCCCTGCGACATCCGGGAAGGGCAGGTATTTGTGGCCAACGGATGGCAGAGGCCCCGGGAGCTTTGCGAGAGCGCGTGGGAGTCCATGTCCTCCTTCGTCATGGGCCTGGCTCACGGCGCGGAGGACTTCTATTCGGGATGGATGAAGAATCCCAGATCGGCCATGATCTCTTGCAATGACGGGTTTCGCCCGGTGAGTTTCCTGCTGGAAACGATGGACGAGGATGCGGAATGAACATCGCCATCGTCGATGACGAACCCATGGATCTTCTGACGGCGAATGCCTATCTTTCCCGCTATGTGGAAACCCATTATCCCGAGGTCGCGAAGGATCTGGCCATTGACGGCTTCGACGGGGGAGAGGCGTTCTTGGCCGCATTCCGCCCGGGGAAGTACGATTTGCTCATTCTGGATATACGGATGGATGACATGAGCGGGATCGACTTGGCAAGGCATATCCGCGAGCGGGATGGGGAAGTGGGCATCGTGTTCCTGACGGGCAGCGAGGACTATCTGCTGGAGGGTTACCGCGTATTTGCCGTGGGCTATTTCCTGAAGCCCCTGGCGAGGAATGCCGAAGCCTTCGCCAAGACCTTCGAGCACATCTTTCCCCGCATCGCGGAGCGGGAACGGAGGCTTGCGGTGCAGGTGGAGGGCACGGCGCTCGAGGTGCCCTATCGGCAGATCTGCTATGTGGACATCGGCGAGAAGCATCGGTTCTGCATCCACCTGCCGGAGCGCGACATCCTCACGTCCATGGCATACGACGGCTTTCTGCCCCTCCTTTCGGATCCGCGCTTTGTGGAATGCCACTACCGCATCATTGTCAATATGGAGTTCATCAAGGCCATGAAGCAGGACGATTTTGTCCTGCGGACAGGGCATATCGTCCCCATCAGCCGCCGCATGAAAAAGGAGACGAAGGCGCGGTATATGAGTTATTTGGCCCATCGGCGGGATATGCCGCAACTGCCTTGAAAACCCTCCGCCCCGATTGCCGTCGGGGACGGAGGGCTTTTTTATCCGGCGCTCTTGTCCTCCCAGTACATGGACACCTGCACGCGGCTGTTTTCCTGGGTGAAGTCCACATAGGCATCGTATTTCCGGGCAAATTCCCCAAGGGATGCCATGCCGATGCCGTGACCGGGGACGTCGGTCCGGGGAAGACCCTTTTCCCCGAAGGCGAGAGGCGGATCCCACAGATTGACGATCTCCAGCACGCACTGCTCCTCTGCGGCCTCCATGGTGACGGAGAGGAAGCGGCGTCCCGGTGGCTGTTTTTCCTCGGCTTCCACCGCGTTTTCCAGAAGGTTGGAGAGGAGCACGGCAAGATCGTGCTCGTCCGTGCGCATCTTTTTCGGCAGGTTGACCTTCACCTTCGGTGCGATGCCCAGGGCTTCGCACCGCTTCACGTAGATGGACAGAGCCGCGTTGATGAGAGGGAAGTCGGAAAAAAGGCGCAGGGGCCCATGGGAAAAGCGGCTTTCCTGGGCTTCGATGTGCCGAAGGGCCGCCGCCGTGTCCCCTGCGGCAAGATACTCGTCCAAGCGGCGGTAGCTCTCCCGCAGTCCCAGGGAGATGGCAGCTATCTGCCGACTGTTGCTTTCGTGGAGGAGATCGTACTCCTTCAGGGTGGCAATCTGCCGACGCATCCAGATGGATTCCTGCCTGTTCTGTTCGTTGCGTTCCGCTTGCTTCGTCGTGATGCTCATGGAGCGGTAAACGAAGAAAAAAATGAGGGGCATGGCGAGGCGGGAGACGGGATACTGCCAGTCATGGACGAGCTGGTCGTCGGCTATGGGCAGGGAGACGCCGATGAACAGGATGACGGGCAGGAGGGACATGGGCCAGCGAAAGGAGGTCAGGAAAAACCGGGAAGAGGGGAGAAGATTTTGGAAAACCCTTCGCTCCACGGGAAGAAGAATCGCAAAGATCAGCAGGTAGGCGATGGCATGGGTGAAGGACATCTGCTCCAACTCCTTGGGAACGCCGACGGACAGCTCTGCCATGGCGGCTGTGGTATGGAGCATGATGGCCCAAAGGCATTGCATGCCGAGAACGAAAACATGCGCCGTCGCCGGTTGCCGGATCACCTTCAGGGATATGAGAAAATAGGGCAGCCATCCGAAAAACAGAACGGCTTTGTACAGGGGAACATTGAGGCCGAATTGGGACAGAAAAACGATGTTCAGGCTGATGCTGAAAACGGCCCAGGTGAGCAGCAGCTGCCACAGACGGTCTTTCTCCTCCGGCCGCATATCGGATCGAAAGGGCAGATAGCGCAGATAGGCGCCGCCCGTTTGGATCATGGCGGCGGTGACGGAAAAAAACAAGAAGGTCATCATAGGCATTGATCCTCCCAACCAAGGGACATGCGCACCCATCCGTCCCTCTGGCAAAAGGATGCGCGGGCCTTGTATTTTTTGACGAAGGCGGTCAGGGAAAGCAGTCCCAGCCCGTTCTCGTCGATCTTGGGATCCTCCAGAGGCCATCCCCTTTCGTCCAGGGGGAAGGGCCGTTCGTGCCGGTTCGCCAATTCCAGCCGTCCCTTCCCCTCGGCGATGCGCAGGGTGAAGAGGATCTCCCGCCTTCCTTCGGGCTGGGTTTCTCCGGCTTTGGCCGCGTGGGTCAGCACATTGGACATGAGAAGGGCAAGGTCGTTTTCCGATGTGAGCCGTTTCTCCGGCAGATCCACTTGGGCGTTGACGCGGCATCCCATTTCCTCGGCGCGATGGATGTAGATGGAGAGCACCGCGCTCAGGAGTGGTGCTTTTGGATAGGATACGGGCTGCGCGTTTTCCAGCTTGGCCAGCTGCGCCGTTACCGCCTCCCGAGCCTTGGAGATGTCGCCGTTTTCCAGCATAGCGTGGATGATGCGGTAATTGTGCCGAAGATCATGGCGCAGAACGGAGATCTGCTCGTTGCTTTTTTGCAGGAGGCGGCTATACCCCTCCAGTGCTGACAGATGCCCGCTCAGGATCCGGTGATTCTGCTCCTCGCGACGATGGACGTAGAAATTCTTGGAGGCGATGAGCACGTAGCGGTAAAAGAAGAGGAACACCAGGGGCAGGTAGATGCGGGAGAGCCGTTCCGTCCAGGAATGCCACAAGCGGCTGTCCGCCATCAAGAGCAGATGTCCCGAAAGGACGGCCAGAGGCAGAAAGGCGATGTAGATGCCCAAGGGCCGCAGATTGAAAAATTCCCGGGAAGCCATGAGGTTGGAGAACAGGCGCCGCGCCAGGGGCCATGCCAGCGCAAACCACAGGAGATACAGCCCTGCGTGTACGGTCAGGACCGTCTCTTCGGGGCTGTTCCGAAAAAACATCGCCACGGCGATATTGCTCCAATTGTGTTGCAGGAAGCTCCAGAGGGAGGACATGCCGAACACGAAGATGTGCGGAAGGACCTGTTTCCGCACGATGGCCATGAAGATGGCCAGATAGGGGATCCAGCCGAGCATCAGCACGGCTTTGTAGGGAACCACGGTGATCCCCATGTGGGAAAAGAGCCAACAGTAGAGGAGAGCGCCGTCCAGAAAGCCCCAAGCCAGGAAAAATCCCCAGAGCCGCCGCCGATCCCTTGTCTCCATGCCGTCCCGAAAGGCCAGGTAGCGAAGATAGGCATCGGAGAGCTGTGTCAATGTGAGGATAAAAGAAATCAGTATGACCTTTGCTTCCATGTACTACGCCTCTTCTTCCGCCGTCGGTCCCTTCATCCGAAACCCGGTGTCCTCGTCGATGAGATGCAGCATGATCTCGGCGAACACGGGATCGAACTGGGTGCCGCGGCCCCGCTCGATTTCGCGGCGCACCCTGTCCTGCTCCATGATGCTTCGATAGCTGCGGCAGGAGGTCATGGCATCGTAGGCATCGGCCACGGCGATGATGCGGGCCTCCGTCGGGATCCGCGATCCGCCCAGGCCGTCGGGATAGCCTGTCCCGTCGTATCGCTCATGGTGGGAACGGGCGCCGATGGCGAGCTTTGGAAATTCTGCGATCTTCTTCAGGATCCCCGCGCCGATGGTCGTATGGGATTTTATGATGGTGTATTCCTCGTCCGTGAGACGGGAGGGTTTGTTGAGGATGCTGTCGGGAATGCCGATCTTCCCGATGTCATGCAGGAGCCCCATGCAGTAGATGTCGTATTGCTGGCGCGGGGAATGGTTCGCCAGGGCGGCGATGCGCCTGGCGTAGTCGGCCACCCGCAGGGAGTGCCCCTGGGTGTAGGCATCCTTGGCATCCACGGTTTCCGCCAGCGCCAGCATGGTCTCGTCGAAGAGCCGCGCCGTGGCGGCGGTCTGATCCCTTGCGATCTTCGTCTGGCGGATGACTTCCCGTTGCAGATTGTGCTTCAGGTACTCGTTTTGGAGCACCCGCCGGACCCGTTCCTGCATGGCCATGGGCACGAAGGGCTTGCGGATGAAATCCACGGCTCCGGCGCGAAAGACCTCCGTTTCCAGATCCATGTCCACGTCCGCCGTCAAAATGATGACGGGCACGTTCTTCATCTCGGCGCGGCTCTGCTTCATGTGCTTCAGGACCTCAAGGCCGTTCATGTCGGGCATGACGTAGTCCAAAAGCACGAGATCGACGCTGTTTGCGGCCAGGTAGTCCAAGGCTTCGCTTCCGTCCCGCCTCGTTGCGATCTCCACGTCGGGGCCGAGGATCTTCTCCATCAGCAGGAGGTTGATCTCGTCATCGTCCACCGCCAGAATCAGCGGCTTTTTTTCGCTGTACAGTCCGTCCAAAGGAAACCTCCTTTTTCTTCTCGTGAGCAGCATCCGTTCAACCGTGTAAGCGCTTCAGCAAGTCATACAGCTCGGGGGGCCAGTTTTCCAAGGCCAGGGGTTTCCTGATGTATCCCGCGTAGATCGGTGATCGGAAATTTTCCGCAGAGGCCGCTTCTTCCTCCGTTTCCGTCATCAGGATGATCTTCACGTCCTTCAGCTGGTCATTGTCCGACAGGAACTCTGCCGTCTGGAACCCGTCCATGAATTCCATGCCCGCGTCGATCAGCATCAGGGGCGCCGGATCCTTCAACATCATGCCCAGCGCCTCCAGACCGGATTCGGCGGTGACGATCTCGTAAGGGAATGCCTCGTCTATGACCTTCCGCGCATGGTCCAGTTTGTCCTCCTCATCGTCCACGATGAGCACTCTTGTGTTTGCGCTGCGGGGCAGGATGAACTTCTCCACCCGGGCGATGAGCTCATCGGGCAGAAAGGGCTTTTTGACGTAGCCCTCCACCCCCTGCTTGGCCACCTTGATCACCGTTTCCTTGTCGGCGGCCGCCGTGAGCATGATCACCGGCAGATCCCTCAGGCTCTCCCGCTGCCGGATGCGCTCCAGGGTCTCAAAGCCGTCCATGTCGGGCATG
>CAMIWP010000043.1 GCA_946402475.1 uncultured Selenomonadaceae bacterium | reverse complement strand
GTGGAAGGTCCCCTGGATGTTCTCGACCATTCCTCTCCCATGGCGAAATGGGGGGCAAAACTGGGAATCGACGCCACAAAGACCTGGCCCGAAGAAGGCCATGCCAGGGAATGGCCCGACGAGATCCGAATGACGGAGGAGATACGGCGGAGGGTGGACGAGAAGTGGAAAGAATTGGGGTTGGAATAGGAGGCTTTCGTGAGCATACGTGCGCATGTCAACAATATAGCCCTTCATCACATGGTCTTTGCCCTTCCCTTTGCTTACATGAGCGCATTTTTGGCGGCGGGGGGAGTACCTCCCTTTTGGGATCTCTTTTGGATCACGGTAGCCATTGCCGGGGCTAGGAGCGCTGCTTTGGCGTTGGACAATCTCGCTGATCTGAAGTACGACAGGCAACAGGCGAGGCTCTCCGGGCGTGCCATGGTGCGGGGGGAGATAACCCCTCGAGCAGCGAAGATTTCCATCGGCATCTATCTTCTGGTATTTCTTGTTGCCGTCCTGCAGCTCAACCCCATTTGCATCAAACTGTTGCCGGTGGCGGCGCTACCCTTCCTCATCTATCCCTACACGAAGCGGTTCACCTGTTTGTGCCATTTTATCCTGGGCGTGGCCATTTCCATGGCTCCCGCAGGAGCTTGGGTGGCGATCCGGGGAGACATTGATTTGCCCCTCATTGTCCTCTGCGTGGCGGTGGCGCTTTGGATCGGGATGTTCGATGCTGTTTACGGGGCGCAGGACGAGCGCTTTGATAGGGCACACGGGCTTCATTCCTTGGCTACGGCCTTCACTGCCAAGGGCGCTCTTTTCATTGCAAGGATTCTTCACGGCGGGAGCATTGCTTGTTTCACAGTGCTCGGTTTTCTGCTTCAAATGAACGCCGTTTATTTTTTTGGCGTAGGCATTGCGGCGGGGACTTTGGTCTATCAGCACAGCATAGTGAAGCCGGGGGACTTCAGCCGGGTGACACAGGCTTATTTCATGCGGAACGGCATTGTGTCCTTGGCGATGTTTCTGTTTACATGGATGGATTTGTGTTGGTGAAACATGGGCTTGCGGAGGAATTCCGTGTCGCGGGTCAAAGGATGTCTTTGGATGAAGAAGGATGGGGGAGTGAGGACAGTTTATGGCAGCGAGGATACTGGAGGGCAAGGAGTTTGCTCGGAAATTTAAGGAAGATGCGGGAAAAAAGGCTGCGGAACTGAAGGAGAGATACGGAATGGCTCCGGGGCTTGCAGTCATCATCGTGGGGGAGGATCCGGCATCTCAGGTCTATGTGCGAAACAAACACAAGTCTTGTGAAGAATTGGGCATTTCCTCGAAAGTCATCGCTTTGCCGGAAAACGCTACGAAAGAGGAATTGCTTGCCCAAATCGACGGGTTGAACGCTGATGAAAAAATCCACGGCATCCTCGTCCAATTGCCCTTACCCAAGCAGATCGCAGACTGTGAGGCAGAGATCCTCGACCGCATCGACCCCGCCAAAGACGTGGACGGGTTTCACCCGATGAATGTCGGGCGTCTGGTGACGGGAGAGACGGCCTTGGTTCCCTGCACCCCGGCAGGTTGCATCCGCATGCTGGAACTGGCGGGCATTCCCTTGGACGGAAAAAGGGCCGTGGTCATCGGACGCAGCAACATCGTCGGGAAGCCCATGCTCCATCTCCTTCTGGAAAAAAATGCCACGGTGACGATCTGCCATTCCCATACGAAAGAATTGGCAAGGATCACACGGGAAGCGGATATTCTCGTGGCGGCCATCGGAAAGCCGAACTTCGTCACGGCGGATATGGTGAAGCCCGGGGCTGTGGTCATCGACGTGGGCATCAATCGCATTGCTCCAAAGAAACTGGTGGGGGATGTGGATTTTGAACAGGTGAAGGAAATAGCGGGAGCCATCACGCCGGTTCCCGGCGGCGTTGGGCTTCTCACCGTGGCCATGCTCATGCAGAACGTGGTAAATGCCATGGAAAGGCAGATGGGCCGTTGCGTACAATCAGTCATGCGGAGGGAATTGACTTGAGGATTTTGGCCTATCTGACCAAGAAAGCACACATGGCCATGTGGGATAATATGCTCAGTATCGTGAAGGCCCTAAGGGATATGGGACATTCCGTGGCATCCTGCGATGTCAACGACAGTTCAAGCCGGGAGGCTCTGGTGGAATTTTTGGAGCATCCAGATCATTTTGATATGAGCATAGGCTTTAATAGCATGGGCTTGGAGTGGTATGTGAATGAGGATTCTGCTCCCATGTTCCCCTATGAGAATGTGGACGTGCCCCATGTGTCCATCGTGCTGGACGAACCTTTCAATAAATTTGCTTCCGGGTACGATCTGCCCTGCAAAAATCATCTGGTCACCTATTTGGATCGATCGGATCACAGGATCTTGGATATTTTATATCCCGGAAAGAACATGAAGAAGTTGTTTCTTCCCTTGGGTGGAACCACGCGACACGAGCAGGTGGAGATGGTCTTTGCGTCTAAGGAATACGACGTGGTGGTCAGCGCATCGAATTGGAAGGTGGGAAGCATGCGCCCAGGGTGGCACGAGGAAGGGATTGACCGGGGAATCGTGCATGTTCTGGATGATGTGGCGGAGGTCATGCAGACCCGGCCGGTGAGCATGATCGCAGCGTTCGAGCAGGTATTAAAGGAACGCGGCATGTATGACGCGGAGTATCTTGAGGCAATGACGCCCTATTTTTGGCCCGTATTGCGCTACGTAAAACCTTGGCGCAGGCAGCAGATGGTCAGGTGTTTGGCAGAACTGGGACGGAGGGTGGATATCTTCGGTGAGGGTTGGGAGGACGTTCCCTTTACGGAAGGCATGAGGAAGCACGGAAAGGTATCCTATAAGGAAATGATCGACGTGATCTCAAAGTCGAAGGTCTTGGTCCAGGATGAGGCATTGTTCAATGACGGTGCCCATGACAGGGTTTTTACCGGAATGTTGAACGGAGCGGTGGTAGTCAGCGAATACAGCGCATACTTGGATGAGATATTTGAAGATCGGCAGGAAATCTTCCTGTTCGACTGGCAACATACGGTGGAGCAGATGGGGATCATTGACCGACTGCTGGCAGATGAACCCTATCGCCTGAGTATTGCGGCGAGGGCTTATGGCAACGCGAAAGAAAACCATACCTGGCAAAATCGAGTGGAGCGGATCATGGAAGCCGTGGGAATTTTTTGGAACGGACAAAATCCTGCGTGAGGGGGAAGTTCAATGAAATCGGATGTGGAGATCGCACAGGATGCGAAGATGGAGGATATTCGCGAGATCGCGGCAAAGCTGGATGTCCCGGAAGATGAGATGGAGCTTTACGGAAGACATAAGGCGAAGATCGCGTTGGATGCATGGGAGCACGTGAAGGATCGTCCCAACGGGAAGCTGGTTTTGGTGACGGCCATCAATCCTACTCCCGCAGGAGAGGGAAAGACGACTACCAGTGTCGGTCTTGCGGATGCCTTTCACCGACAGGGGAAGCGGGTCGCCGTTGCGCTTCGGGAGCCGTCTCTCGGTCCCTGTTTTGGACTCAAGGGAGGCGCGGCAGGCGGCGGCTATGCCCAGGTGGTTCCCATGGAGGACATCAACCTGCACTTTACGGGAGACTTCCATGCCGTTACCACCGCGCACAATCTTTTGGCAGCGGTCATTGACAATCACATCCAGCAGGGGAACGAACTGGATCTTGATGTGCGCCGCGTGGTCTGGAGACGAGTGATGGATCTCAATGACCGGGCTCTCCGCAACGTGGTGGTGGGCCTTGGGGGGAAAGTCCACGGGGTTCCCCGGGAGACGGGATTCGATATCACCGTGGCATCCGAGATGATGGCGATTCTTTGCCTTGCCGATGACCTGGAAGATATGAAGCATCGCTTGGGAGAAATCGTTGTTGCCTATACGCGGGACGGGCGCGCCGTTCGCGCGAAGGAACTGAAGGTCACGGGAGCCCTTGCCTTGCTCTTCAAGGATGCCATCAAGCCGAACCTCGTGCAGACGTTGGAAGGGACGCCTGCCCTCATTCACGGAGGGCCTTTTGCGAACATCGCCCACGGCTGCAACAGTGTTATCGCGACAAAGTTCGCGTTGAAATTTGCCGACTACGTGGTGACGGAGGCGGGCTTCGGCGCGGATTTGGGAGCGGAGAAATTTCTCGACATCAAATGCCGCTTTGCGGGGATCCATCCTGACGCCGTGGTCATCGTGGCAACGGTTCGCGCGCTCAAGATGCACGGGGGCATGGCAAAGTCCGATCTGGCAAAGGCTGATATGGCTTCCCTGGAGAAGGGGCTTGCGAATCTCGCGAAGCACATCGAAAACGTGAAGAAGTTTGGACTCCCCGCCGTGGTGGCGATCAACGCCTTCCCCACGGACACGGAGGAGGAACTGGAGTTTGTCCGGGAGAGATGCCGGGAACTGGGGGCGGAAGCCGCCCTTTCCGAGGTGTGGGCCAAGGGGAGCAAAGGCGGCCTGGAACTGGCGGAAAAGGTGGAGGAAGCTTTTCAAAAGCCAGGGAAGTTCCGCTTCATCTACGATGAAAAGGACACGGTGGAGAACAAGATACGGGCCGTGGCCGGAGAAATCTACGGGGCGGACGGCGTGGATTTCACGGAGAGCGCGAAGAAACAGATGGCGGAGATCGAGGCTCTTGGCTTCGACAAGATGCCCGTCTGCATGGCAAAGACCCAATACTCCCTCTCGGATGATCTGACAAAATTGGGACGCCCCACGGGATTTCGCATCACGGTCCGGGAACTTCGCGTTTCCGCCGGGGCCGGCTTTCTGGTGGCGCTTACGGGCAATATCCTCACCATGCCTGGCCTGCCGAAGAAGCCTGCGGCGGAGGGGATGGACATCGACCGGAGCGGAAGGATCACGGGGCTTTTCTAGGGGGACATGGATATGAAACGAGTATCGGTGGAATTGATCCCGCGGGAGCCGAAACAACTGAGAGAGGAATTGAAGCTCCTGCAGATCTACAAGGACAGGATTGACATCATCAACATCCCGGATCTCCTTCGCTTTGAAACCAGAAGCTGGGAGGGAGCGGCCATTGCCCAGGAATACTTTCCCCTCTCCATGCCTCATATCCGCGCCATGGACGTGGATTTGGAAAGGCCCTTGTCCATGCAGGGATTCTTGAGGGAAAAGAACATCCGGGAGGTTCTGGTCATCGAGGGGGATCCCCCTCAGGACATGGGACATGAGACCTATCCCACCACAAGCACGGATGTGATCCGCAAGTTCCGGTCGGAGATGCCGGAGGTGAAGGTCTTTGCGGGGATCGATCAGTATCGCGGCTCCATGCGCCATGAACGGAGGCGAGTGCAGCGAAAAGCATTGGCGGGTGCGGCGGGGTTCTTCACCCAGCCCTTCTTTGATATGCGCTATCTGGAGATCTACCATGACATGCTGGAGGGCATCGAGGTCTACTGGGGAGTTTCCCCCGTTCTCTCCCCGCGTTCCCAGAGTTATTGGGAGAGGAAGAACAATGTGGTTTTTCCCAAGGATTTCCAGCCGACCATGGAATGGAGCATCGAGTTCGCAAAACGGGTCATGGACTTCGCTTGCAGGGAGGACAGCAGTCTCTATCTCATGCCCATCAAAACGGATCTGGAGGAGTACGTCAAGGGTGTGTTCTCGGATTCGTGAAGCGGTTTTGTGTTGCAGAATAGGAGAGTGAGCCATGTTCAAGATTTTGAGAAAGGAAGAGCTTTCCCCCGGTGTCTATGCCATGGACATCGAAGCGCCTCGGGTGGCGAAAAAGGCACGAGCCGGGCAGTTCATCGTGCTTCGGGTAGACGAGAAAGGGGAGCGCATCCCCCTGACCATTGCGGATTTTGACCGGGAGCAGGGGAAGATCCTCATCGTGTTTCAGGTGATCGGCGCATCCACCATGCAGTTGGCAGACAGGAAGGAAGGGGACTTCCTTCTGGATTTCGTCGGCCCCTTGGGCCAGCCCTCCGAGATCGAGAAGATGGGTACGGTTGTCGTGGTAGGCGGCGGAATCGGCGTCGCTCCCACATATCCGATCGCTCGCGCCATGAAGGAAGCGGGCAACAAGGTTATCGCCATCATGGGGGCGAAGACGAAGGACATCCTCATCATGGAGGATGAGATGAGGGCTGCGGTGGATGAAGTGGTGGTGACCACGGACGATGGTTCCTATGGCATCAAGGGCTTTGTCACCAATGCCGTCCAGATGTTGGTGGATCGGGGAGAAAAGATCGACCAGATCACGGCCATCGGACCGGTCATCATGATGAAGAGCGTGGCGGATGCCACCCGAAGCCTTGGCATTCGCACCATCGTGAGCCTCAATCCCATCATGGTGGACGGCACGGGTATGTGCGGTTGTTGCCGTGTCCAGGTCGGCGACGAGACGAAGTTCGCCTGCGTGGACGGGCCCGAGTTCGATGGGCATCTGGTGGATTTCAAGGGACTCATGTCCCGCCAGCGCATGTATCGTGAACAGGAGGCGGAAGGCAAAGATCACATCTGCAATATCGGACTGGGGAGGGCAAAGTGATGGCTGTTTCGATGAAGAAGCATGAGATGCCGGTACAGGATCCCAAGGTTCGCGCCCGCAATTTCGACGAGGTGGCCCTTGGTTACGATGAGGAAACCGCCGTGGCTGAGGCAGAGCGCTGCCTTCACTGCAAGGTTCCCCAGTGCAGGAAAGGATGCCCCGTTTCCGTGAATATTCCGGAATTCATCGGAAAGATCAAGGAGCGGGATTTCGACGGAGCCATCTCGGTGATCAAGGAGAGCAACGGTCTTCCCGCTGTCTGCGGCCGCGTCTGTCCACAGGAGAATCAGTGCGAGAAATACTGTGTTCTCGGCAAGAAAGGAGAATCCGTCGCTATCGGCCGATTGGAGCGTTTTGCGGCGGATACCTACATGGCGAAGAATGAGGAAGTAAAGCCCATGGCCTACAGGGAGGATGCCCAGAAGGTGGCGGTGATCGGTGCGGGGCCCGCAGGGCTGACCTGCGCGGGAGATCTTGCCAAGAAGGGGTACAAGGTCACTGTCTTCGAGGCCCTTCACAAGGCCGGCGGGGTTCTCTCCTACGGCATACCGGAGTTCCGTCTTCCCAAGGATAAGGTGGTCAAACGAGAGATTGACAACATCGCGAAGCTCGGTGTGAGGTTTGAGCTGGATTCCGTGGTGGGACGGCTTTACACCGTGGATGAGCTCATGGAAGAAGAGGGCTTCGATGCCGTATTCCTCGGCACGGGAGCGGGGCTTCCACGTTTCCAGGGGATCCCGGGGGAGAGCCTCAACGGAGTCTATTCCGCCAATGAGTTTCTGACCCGCTGCAATCTCATGAAGGCGTACGATTTCCCCAATTACGCTACGCCGATCCGAGCGGGGAAGAGAGTGGCTGTCATCGGCGGTGGCAACGTGGCCATGGACGCAGCCCGTACCGCTCTGCGCCTTGGGGCGGAGCATGTCTACATCGTCTATCGTCGCAGCGAGGCAGAGCTTCCCGCCCGAAAAGAGGAAGTGGAGCATGCGAAGGAGGAAGGGATCGACTTCCGCCTCCTGAACAACCCTGTGGAAATCCTTGGGGACGAGAACGGCTGGGCCAGGGCCATGCGATGCATCCGCATGGAACTCGGCGAGCCGGACGAATCGGGACGCCGCCGTCCCGTGCCAGTGGAGGGATCGGAGTTCGAGCTGGAGGTGGACACGGTCATCGTTTCCATCGGCACGGGTCCCAATCCCATCATCGCGCAAACGACACCGGGCCTTGAGACCACGAAGCGGGGGAACATCGTCGCCGACGAGGAAAACTGCGCCACGCCCAAGG
>CAMIWP010000042.1 GCA_946402475.1 uncultured Selenomonadaceae bacterium | reverse complement strand
TGCGGCGGCTATACGAAGCTGCCATGCCTTTCCCGTGAAGCGGGGAGCCGCCGACAGGGGAGCCGTCAAAGCCGCCATGCAGGTATTGAAGGCCGGGGGTGTGTTGGGCGTCTTTCCCGAAGGAACCCGCAGCCGCACCGGAGAAATTCAGAAGGCGGAGGCGGGGGTGGCTCTCTTTGCTTCCATGGGCAATGCGCCGGTGGTGCCGGCGGCCATTCTCGGAACGAATGAAATCTTTTCCGGCAAAAAATTCTTTCCCCGCCTTGCGGTGATTTACGGAGAGCCCATGAAATTCACCGGTGACCGCAAGAATCGGGAGGAATTAGAAAATTTTTCTCAATCTATTTTAGATAGGATTCGAGAAATGAAAGATATGAAGGAAAAAAAAGAAATTGAAAAATAATGTTTGCTTGACATTACACTTGTATGTTATACTATGACCTAGATTGCGAATATTTCTGTGTTCGCGATTCGAAACAGATTAGCATGGTGATCAATGTATGAAAGTCATTTTGGCCGATTACTTGGGATTCTGCTATGGGGTCAAACGGGCAATCAAGATTGCCCGGGAGAATGCTTCTGATGAGACGGGAGCTTCCTGCACCTTGGGACCGATCATCCATAACCCCCAGATGGTGGAGCGGCTGCGCGAGGAAGGCGTCGGCGCGGTTTCTTCTTTGGAGGATATGGAGAAGGGAACGATCATCATTCGTTCTCACGGTGTCGGCCCGAAGGTTTATGAAGCCGCGAAGCGGAAGGGCTTGAACTTGGTGGATGCTACCTGTCCTCACGTGCGCAAAGCGCAACTTGCGTCGAAGGCACTGGCTGATGAAGGCTATAAGGTCATCATCATCGGAGAAAAGGAGCATCCGGAGGTTCAGAGTATCTTCGAATGGTCAGCCCATACGGCAACCATTGTAGAGACAGAGGAAGAGGCGGATGCCTTGGAACCCTGTCAGAAGATGGGCATTGTTTCTCAAACGACCTTTTCCGGCAGACGTTTCAAGGAAATCGTCATGAAGATCCTCGATAAGTCCCGGGAGATCAAGATTGAGCGAACTATCTGCACAGCCACGGATCAACGACAGGCGGCAGCGATGGATTTGGCATCGCAGGTTGATCTGATGTTGGTCATCGGCGGTAAGAACAGCGCCAACACGACGCGCCTTGCCCAGTTGTGTGCGGAAAAGTGCAAGACTTACCACATTGAGACGGCAGCAGAGCTGGAGTCCCAGTGGTTTGATAAAATTGAAAAAATTGGTATCACAGCCGGTGCGTCTACTCCCGACTGGATTATCGAGGAGGTATATAAACAGTGTCAGAAGAAATGAACAATGATTTTGCAAGCATGCTGAAAGCAGAAGAGGAGTCGATGCAATCGGTCAATGTCGGGGACGTTGTGGAAGCGACGGTCGTTGCGGTGGATAATTCCAGCGCCATGGTCACGATTGCCGGTCTCAAGTCCGACATTCCGGTGCCCAAGCGGGAACTTGCCCGCCCGGAGCCTGACAGCGCAGAGGATGTCGTCAAGGTGGGCGATGTCATCGAGGTGGCCATCGTGTCCCTTGGCGGGGAGAATGGTGCTACTGTGTCCAAGGTCAAGGCAGATGCCCGCGTTGCCTGGACGGAGATGGAAGGCATCCAGGAGCGGGGCGAAACGGTTCAGGCTCAAGTCAACCAGGTGGTCAAAGGTGGCCTTGTGGCATCTGTCAACGGCCTGCGCGGATTCATTCCAGCATCCCAGATGGAACTTCATTTTGTAAAGGATCTCTCTGTGTATGTTGGGCAGACCTTTGAGGTTCTTCCCATTGAGATCGACGTTCACAAGCAGCGTCTGGTTCTTTCCCGTCGTCAGCTTCTCGAGGCGGAGCGGGAGAAGAAGCAGGAAGAGGTATTTGCCACGCTTGAGGCGGGGCAGACGGTTCGCGGTACCGTGAAGCGCATTGTGGACTACGGTGCTTTCATCGACATCGGGGGCGTGGATGGTCTTGCCCATATTTCCGATATTTCTTGGGAGCGTGTGAAGCATCCCTCGGATGTCCTTCAGGTGGGACAGGAGTTGGATGTTTTCGTCAAGAGCGTGGATCCCGAGGCGAAGCGCATTTCCCTCTCTGTCAAAGAGACTATGCGTGATCCTTGGCTTGACCGTGCCGAGCGCTATGCAGAGGGCGACTACATTGAGGGTGAGGTCATCAAGCTGACGGATTTCGGTGCCTTCATGCAGATCGAGCCGGGGTTTGACGGGCTCATTCCCATGGGCGAGCTTTGTGACCGACGCATTGAGCGCGCCGATGAAGCCGTTCATGTGGGAGATATGGTCAAGGTGAAGGTTCTTCGCATCGACATGAAGAGGAAGCGCATCTCCCTTTCCATCACCAAGGCGAAGAAAGACGCGGATACTGCGGTGTTCAAGAAGTATGAGGCCGAGCAGGAGTCTGCGCCGAATACCATCGGCGATGAGGTCGGCGAGGGAGAGTAATTTCTTGGCAGTGCCAATTGGATAATGAATGTGCGGGAGTGATGTCTATCATCACTCCTTTCTTATGGATAGGGAAGGAAGCTCATGGGTTTGGGAAAGATTATTCGCGTCCGGCCGGAGAGCCTGGCAGAGGAGCTTGGCCTCACGGCGGGCGACCGGGTATTGGAGATCAACGGGCAGAGGCTCAGGGATATTATCGACCTCAGTTTTTCCCTTGCCGATGAAGAGATCGACATGCTCGTGGAGCATGAGGACGGTCAGAGAGAAGTGATTTCCTTCGACAAGGACTGGGATGAGGAATTGGGAGCAGAGTTTGACTCCGCTGTTTTCGACGGCATTCGAAAATGCGCCAACCATTGTTGCTTCTGTTTTGTGGACATGGTGGCTCCGGGCATGAGGGAAAGTCTTTCCGTCAAGGACGATGATTTTCGGATGTCCTTTCTCTATGGGAATTTCATCACCATGACCAACATGGTGGAAGCGGATTTTCGGCGCATTCGTCAATACCATCTCTCGCCGCTCTTTGTTTCCGTCCAGGCCATGAACCCGAAGCTCAGAGCGGAAATGCTCCGCTGCAAAAAGGGCGCAGAGATTGCCTCGCAACTGGATCGCCTGGAGGAAGCCGGGGCGGACTACCATGCCCAGGTGGTGCTTTGCGCGGGACTCAATGACGGGGAGGAATTGGAGCGCACCCTCCGGGAACTCTGGGACCGTCGTCCCCATGTCCTGTCCGTTGCCATCGTCCCCGTCGGACTCACGAAGCACCGGCGGGATCCCTATCCCTTGCGGCAGTTTGATCAGGAGGGGGCGGAAGGGGTCATCCGCCAGGTGATGCCCTGGCAGGAAAGGAGCCGCAGGGAAGAGGGGAACACCTTCGTGTATCTGGGGGACGAGTTCTATTTCCTTGCGGGGAGGGAGATCCCTCCGAAAGAGGAGTACGACGGTTTCCCCCAGTTGGACAACGGCATCGGGTTGACTCGAAGTTTTCTCTGCGATTGGGAAGATGCGATGGTTTCCGCATCCCGTTCCGTAGCGGGGAAACCCTGCAGATTGGATGCGGTGAGCGGTACGGCCGTGGCTCCTGTCATGGAAGGATTGGCTCGGCAGGCGATGGAGAGCAGGGAACATCTTCAGGTGCGGGTGATCCCCGTTTTGAATCGGCAGTTCGGAGACACCGTAAATGTTTCCGGCTTGCTCACGGGCAGGGACATCCTGTGGGCCTTGCGGGAAGCCGGAGGGGAACGGGACGGCATTCTCATTCCCGAATCCGCTCTGCGGGGAGGGGAAAATGTCTTTCTGGACGATGTTTCTTTGGAGGATCTTCGGAAGGCATTTCCGGAGGTACGGATTGAGACCGTGGGCAGCGGCGGCGATTATTGCCGCGCGCTTCATGATTGGGAGACATACCGTAAGGCCCCCGGGGAAGAGGCGCAGTACATGTGGCAGAGCAATGCAGGGTATGCCAGGAATGAATTCTCTGCGGGAAAGGAGCGTGGAGCGCAGTGAGCAAGCCGATTGTGGCCATCGTAGGGCGTCCCAACGTGGGAAAATCGACGCTTTTCAACAAGATCGGACAAAAGCGTGTTTCCATTGTGGATGATATGCCGGGCGTGACAAGGGATCGCATTTATCTGGATGCGGAGTGGCTTCAACACGAATTCACCATGATCGATACGGGGGGCATCGAGTTCGACGAGGGCAACCATATCCTCTTTTCCATGCGCCAGCAAGCCACGATTGCCATGGAAGAAGCGGATGTCATCGTCTTCGTGGTGGACGGAAGGGCGGGGCTGACTTCCTCCGACGAGGAGGTGGGAAAGCTCCTGCGAGGGACGAAGAAACCCGTGATCCTCGCCGTGAACAAGGTGGACAGCCCCCAGAGGGAGATGGATATCTACGAGTTCTACGGTTTGGGACTGGGGGATCCCATCGGGATATCCGCCGCCAATGCGCTGAATCTCGGGGATCTCCTGGATGCCATCGTAGCGGCCTTTCCGAAAGGAGAGCCGGAACCCAGGGAGGAGGACGAGATCTGCATTGCCGTTATCGGACGGCCCAATGTGGGGAAATCTTCCTTGGTCAACAAAATCCTGGGAGAGGAACGGGTCATCGTCAGCGATGTTCCGGGAACCACCAGGGATGCCATCGACACCCATTTTACAAAGGACGGGACAAAGTTCACTCTCATCGACACGGCCGGCATGCGCCGCAGGGGAAAGATCGAGGAGGCGGTGGAACGCTACAGCGTCATGCGTTCCCTTCGCGCCGTTGATCGGGCCGATGTGGTTCTCATGATGATCGACGCCTCGGAGGGCATCAGCGAGCAGGACAAAAAGATCGCCGGCTATGCCCACGATTCCGGCAGGGGCGTGGTGATCGTCGTCAACAAATGGGATATCTTCCCCAACAAGGATGATAAGTCCACCCTGCGCTTCACGGAAGAACTGAGGGAGGAGATCGGATTCCTGCAGTATGCGCCGATTCTCTACGCGTCGGCTCTCACCGGCCAGAGGGTGAATCGGGTGACGGAACTGGTGAAGTATGTGGCGGAGCAACAATCCATGCGCATCAAGACCAGCGTTCTCAACGAGCTCGTGCGGGATGCCGTTTCCGTGAACCCGCCTCCCATGCACAAGGGACGGCAGCTCAAAATCCTCTTCATGGCACAGACCGGCATCTGCCCGCCCAAGTTTGTCATCTTTGTCAACGATGCCAAACTGATGCACTTTTCTTACCAGAGATTCATTGAAAACCGTTTGCGGGAAAGCTACGGCTTTGAGGGAACGCCTCTTCGCTTTGTGGTCCGCAATCGAGAGGAAAAGGAGGAATGACCATGGAATTCATAGTCCCTGCCCTGTTGAGCTACCTGATCGGTTCCATCCCCAGCGGCCTGATCTTCGGGAAACTGCTTTGGAATGTGGATCTTCGGGAACACGGCAGTCACAACATCGGAGCGACCAACGCCTGGCGCACTTTGGGCAAGGGACCGGGCATCCTGGTCTTTTTTCTCGATTTTCTCAAAGGGTTTCTCAGTGTCTGGCTGGGCGCGTATTTTTCCGGTTCCCCCACGGTCATGATCCTCTGCGGCATTCTCGCCATCCTTGGTCATTCCTGCTCTGTCTTTCTGCGGTTCAAAGGAGGCAAGGGGGTTGCCACGGGACTCGGGGTCATCGCCATGCTGATGCCGCTGACGACGATGCTCGTCTTTCTCATCTGGCTTGCCATTGTCTTCCGGACGGGATACGTTTCCCTCGGTTCCTGCGTGGCGGCGGTTTTTGTGCCGGTCATTGCGTTTCTTTCCGGCAGCCCGACGGAGTACATCCTCTTCGGTTTGGCGGCAGCCATTCTCATTCTCATTCGGCACAGGCCGAATATCATCCGCCTGATGAACGGAACGGAGAGCAAGATCAAGGCGGGACACAGGTAATAAAAATAACCGTTGCAGAACGCAGTGATTATTTGCGCACAAATCCCCAGGGAAAAGCAAAGGAGAGCCTCGCATGTGCGATGGCTCTCCTTTCTCGTGATGAGAGGTTTTGGCAGCATCATGTTCCCGGTGTGGAATAGGAATCCGTATGCAGGTACTCCCGTTCCATCACCTGTCCGTTGCGGCTGTAGACCCGGTAGATGGAAGGCTGCAGTGTAGTGCCTTCCCGTTCTATGGTAATGGTGTTTCCGCCAAGATCGCCTGTTGCGCCGAGAATATAGATGGTGAGTTGGCTTCCGTATGTTCTTGCCAGCATGTATATATTGTGAGGGTACTGGTTTCTGAACTGGAAATCCAAAAGCCCGTCTGCAACCGTAGCATCCAAGCCTGGTGGGCAGTAGGAGGAGGGATAGAAATGGGGCGTTCGCATCACTGGGGTCAGTCCCGCCAGAAGAACGGCGTTGTACAGGGTGGAACTCACTTGGCAGACGCCGCCGCCAATGTCCTGTTCCATCTTTCCGTCGATGATGACAGGCGCATCCTTATATCCTGCAACGGCGGTGCGCTGTCCTACTGTCTGATTGAAGGAGAAAACGGTGTTGCTCCTTACGAGGATATTGTCCAGCCGGCTGGCGGCTATGACAATGTTATCCCCCCGGTCACCATAGTAAAAAAATGTGGTGTAGGAAGCGAGGATCCCGTTAATGGGAGCAAGATCCCCATCGACGATGGCAGGGGGATGTTCCGCAGGTTCCAAGAGAATGGGCTTTGGACGCTTCAAGGTCAGAAGCTGAGGTTCCAAGGATTTGATTATGGGGTCGATATCCAATGTCTTTCCAATGGTACAGGGGATGTGCTTCAAGGAACCATCGGGCTGGAAGTCGATGGCCGCATTGACGGGTTGGGTATGGATCTCTTTTGCAATATCTTGGAGTCTCTTGGTCAGAAGAGCTTGGTCATAGTCGGCGGTGAGTTCTACCGTGCGTCCCGTGACGGCGTATTTCATTTGGTTCAGCAGATTTGACAGCATGCTGCTTTCCCTGCCTATGTCATAAGCGGCTTGCGTTGCATCTTCCACATTGCCGCGGAGACGGATCTCTTCGGGGGTGATCGTCCAAGTCTTGTCCTTATACTGCAACAGAATCGACATCTGGGCGATGCGGTTGGCCGCCATTTTTTCAAAGAACTGGGCAGCTTCCGCCTTCTTCATGCCGGCAATGGAAGTTCCCATGGACTGAACCCCCATGATCACTCGATCCTTGTTGGCAGATGATACGGAAACACTTCCGATGAGGGCTATGAGAGTGCAGAAAAAAAGCGTCGAGAAGATGACGATCTTTCCTGCGGATAAAGATGAGTGCATGACATTGCTCCTTGCGGGGAATTCTCGCCCTTAAAACGGCGTTATAACGCAATTGCCAAGGGCAAAAACTTGCCCGGCACACGGTGTACCGGGCAAATTCCATGGATGGAAAAGAGATTATTTTCCGAAGTAGCGGTCATGGAGACCCTTGAAGCCGCAACCGTGGCGAGCTTCATCCTTAGCCATCTCATGAACGGTGTCATGAACGGCATCCAAGTTGAGTTGCTTGGCAAGGGTGGCGAGCTCCTTCTTGCCGGCGCAAGCGCCATGCTCGGCATCGATGCGCATCTCCAGATTTTTCTTGGTGCTGTCCGTAAGGACTTCTCCAAGGAGCTCGGCGAATTTTGCAGCGTGCTCGGCTTCTTCGAAGGCGTAACGCTTAAATGCCTCGGCGATTTCGGGATAACCCTCTCGATCAGCCTGGCGACTCATGGCAAGGTACATCCCCACTTCGGAGCACTCGCCGGTAAAGTTCTGGCGCAACCCCTCAAGGATGCGCTCATCCACGCCTTTGGCCGTTCCCACATGATGCTCGTCGGCAAAGACGAGATCTCCGGACTGTTCGCTGAATTTGGAGGCGGGAGCCTTGCAGATAGGGCATTGCTCGGGCGGCTGTTCTCCCTCGAAGACGTAACCGCAAACGGTGCATACGAACTTTTTCATGTCAAAACCCTCCTAGAAATTAA